>CAZHVH010000042.1:1677-15384 GCA_964535855.1 uncultured bacterium | reverse complement strand
AAGGTGATTAAATATTAACAGATTTTTAAGGAAAGGTCAATATAAATTTTCCGGCGGGGCGTAAAACCCCGCCGATACCTCCCTTACCCGATCCTAATCGTGGTTATGCCAAAAGATGGAACCTGAATCTTCAAAAGATCTCCCTCCATCTTCAACGTCTCCTTCCGGATCGGCCTCTCCAGCAGATCGACCTCGACGACCTCGGAGTCGGGCTTGACGAGCGAGGGATCTATCCTGATCTCGGCCTCAGTGGCTCTGCCTTCAGTCTCGTACAGCCTGATCACAAGCCCATCCCCGTCCTCAGCCTTCTTAAGTCCCGATATGAAGATGTTGGAGGGATGGACGGCGATAAATCCTTTCTCCTTCGGCAGATCGCCCTCGTGCACATCGGTCGCCACGATCTCAATGGAGCGGTTGAAATCATATCCGGCTCTGATAGCATAGGACGGAGTCCAATCCTCTCCGTGCGGCAGGAGAGCAAGCCTTATCTCATGATGTCCGAGTTCCGGCAGGGGATCGGGATCGTAGCTGCTGCGTATGAGCGTCAGTGCGAGTTCATTTTCGGTCGCGCTATGGCCGTATTTGTAATCGTTCAGAAGCGTCACACCCACATTGCCCTTGCCGTCTAATCTGTCACCCGTCAGATCGGCCCACCTCAGCGCCGGTACCTCCTCGCCGTTGGTGGGCCTTTCGATATGGCCGCAGGGAATCTCGAACCTGGCTCTGCCGCCGCGCACCGCTATGGGGAAGACGATCCTCAACATCGGCACGCCGTAATCGGGCCTGCCTATCTCCAGCCAGTCGATGGCAAGCCTGAGCTCCACCCAGGGGATCCCCGCCTTGAGCGAGATCTCGGTTGTAAACCGCGACTCATTGTGCTTCCGATGAGCTCGGATAAGGCCCAGATATGGCCCCTTATGAACGACCTCCAACGCGGCGCCATCGATGAGATCGACCTGTCTGACTATCCGACCTATCTCCCATGCAGTCATGCCGTGTGGCTCTTCAAGCAGCCATCGAAGCAGGCCAAGTTTGCCGCCGTCGGGAACCAGGTCGTATCCCGTTCTCTTATCCACCAGCGAGGAGATCGCTCCCGAAATCGGGTCCACCTCGACCCTCAGGAACTCGTTTTCGATCACGTTCGGTTCCTCAACCTTAACGGCCTGCTCGGCTTTAAGGGGCGACTCGGAAAGCCCAATGGCGTAAATCCTATATCCGACCGGCGGCAGTTCCCTGGCTGGGAAGAGAACGCTCGTGAACCGATGTCCCCAGTATCCGCCCTGCTCGACCACCTGGCCGGGTATCTCCTCGCCTGAAGATGAGATGACCTTAACGCGGTCAGCTGGAAGGTCTTTATCCCAGACCTTGACCGTTACCAGCTCATCCCTCTCCCACGGATTAGGGTTGAAGATGATGAAGGGATCGATTGATACCGCGCCGGCTCCGATGCTCGAGACCTTTCCGAGAGCGCTTTCGTTTCCCGCTCCCGCCCCGATGTTATCGCCTAAGTCTCCAGGCGATCCGTCCATCCCCGTCGTATCCACCCGCGATGCCAGCGAACGTAGGGCTCTGGTCTTGATCATACCGGTTCTCGCGAGTATCTCCTGGAAAAGGCCCTGTGAGTATTCATATGTGGCGTGGCTCCCGGAGCCCGGAAGAATGTCGTGGAACTGATTGAACATGGCGTTTCGCCAGGCCACGGCGAGATCCTCCGTGGGATAGGGCATACCCAAGAGCCGAGAGCCGATGACGGCGGCTACCTCGGCCTCAAAGAGACGGTTTTCGCTGTATCTGTTGGCCCGTTTGATGTTGCTCTGTGAGGTATAACAGCCTCTAAATACGAAGTTCAGCTCATCATCCACGACCGTTAGATCCTCGGGAAGCTTGGGTTCTATAACTGAGAAGTACTCCTCTGTGGTGCTGAGCTTGATTTTCGGGAAGATCGGCCAGGAGTTTATCTCGATGGCGTTCATCAGATCGCGCCTCGTCGGTCCACCCCCGTGGTCACCGACGCCGTAGACGAAGAGGTAATCCTTCAAACCCGTTTCTTTTTCGAACTTGAACAGGGCGGAGATTATGTCCCCTCCGGTCGGTCCGCCCATAGGGGTTTTATCGGCTGGGTTCATGTGGCCGATATACCAGAGCTCTGAATCATCGTAGGCGAGCACTCTAGCCCCGTCCGGTCCCTGCCACCAAAACAGCTTATGACCCTTTCCGCCGCGGCAGAAGTAATACCTCTTCACTCCGGCCCTTACCAGAAAGGAGGGCATCGTGTGAGGATGGCCGAAGAGATCCGGCTCCCAGTCGATCTTAATGGCGTCAACCGGCACTCCGAACTCCTGACTTATGAACCTTTTAGTGTAAAGCAGATGTCTGCAGATCATCTCGCCTGAGCTGAGGTTTTCGTCTCCCTCCACCCAAGTGCTGGCCGTGATCTCCCATCTCCCCTCTCTAAAACGCTCCTTAACCCTCTCGTAGAGCTCGGGCAGGTACTCCTTCAACGCCATGTAGGTGGAAGCCTGACTTTGAGAGAATCGAAATTCGGGGAATTCATCCATGAGCCTGTCCACCGTGGAGAAGGTGTCGTTTATGACGCTGACCGTCTCCGGCCAAGGCCACATCCAGTTCATGTCTATATGAGCATGTCCGACGCAATAGATCGTATATTCTTTCGCCACCTTCCCGATCGGTTCGAGTATCTTTTCGGCCTCTTCGACGGCGGACTTTAGGTCCGATTCCCCTTCCTTAAGCTTCGACTCCACATGTTGAACGGCCTTCTCTATAAGCCGCTGCCACTCCTCCTTTTTTTCGGGCCTGGCCTCACATAACCCCAGGGAGAATCGGATCTCGTGATAGAACCTGTCGATGTATCTCCTCTCCCCTTTGACTGAAGACCTTATCGATTCAAGCCGTTCCTCCATTCTCCTCTCCTAACGATGATAGATTTCAAACGATTTTGATTATAACCTATGCGACAAGAGGGGTCAATAGTATATCGTACTTCGGTTTCTAAGCTCCTCCCTTAAATTGGGGGTGAACCAAGGCAAAAAAGTCTATACAGTTTCGAAAATTTGATGTATAATATACTTTGGATAATCTCATGGAAGGCGGCCTCTAAGATGTTCAGGATAATAAGCAGAAAGAGATATAGAACCTTATTATCGGAGCTCAACGATCTAAGGAGAAAGATAAGGGGATACGAGACTCAGAATCAGCAGCTTCTCTCCTCCAATGAGGAGCTGCTGGCTAAAGTGGCCGAGCTTGAGGGGTATAGGGAGAAGTACGAGGATCTCTCCAGGGAATATGAGGAGAAGCTCAGGCAGTTCGAGGAGGAGGTCAACAGAGAGGTTGAGGAGCGAGTTCGAGAGCTGGGAATAGATAAGAGGAAGTATGAACAGATGTTAGCCGATCGCCAGGAGCTGATAGAGCTGTATATCGAGAAGCTCTACTCCCTCGCCCGAAAGTTCGCCCTGGAGAACAAAAGAATACGCAAAAACAGAGGGCTTTTCCTGATCCTGGTCGATGAGAGGAATATGGATAAGGGGAATTTCTCCGATTTCCACGAGGGACAGGTGGAGTATCTGGATCAGAACTTGTATAAGGGGATAGATAACCTACCGCATATCTTCTCGCCCAAGATCGAGGATGTGTTTAACTTTATGGGCGAGAGGGTGGAGATCGTAGATGAATCCGGCGAAGTGACGGGACATGAGGAGCGGGACGGTGCCGTTCTGATCAACCTCAAGGGCATAGCGTTTAAAACCAGAGTTATGGTGGAAGGTGTCCGAACGCATAAGGTCTACAACAAGGTTGAAAAGTTGCTCAAGGGAAACGCCAAACACGCCGCCGCTATATATGCCTCCTCGCTCGATGAAGTTATGGTCTCGATCGTGGTGAGCGAAGAAACAAGCGAGGTGACCATGTTCAGGGATGGAAAGTTCATGAAATCTTATGATCCGTATGCTGACAAGGAGACGCTCCGTGAGGAGATCCTGCAGCTTCTACGGAACAATATGAATGAAAGAAATGATGAACCGCCACCGAAGGGAAAACCGGAGGAGGGTGAATCAACGTAAGGATTCACAGAAGAGATCAACCACATCAGGGTCAAATTTCTCTTTACTTCTTATAAGCTCCTGGATTGCCTCCTCTTTGGAGAGGGCTTTCCTGTAGGGGCGTTCAGATATCATGGCATCATAAGCATCGGCGACCGCCACTATTCTCGCCGTGAAGGGTATCTGATCGCCCTTCAGGTGAAACGGATATCCGCTACCGTCCATCCTTTCGTGGTGATAGAGCACGATCTCCGCTGCCAATGGCCATCTGCCGAGGCTTTTTATTATGCTCGCCCCAACATCGGGGTGGCGCTTCACGATCTGCCACTCCTCCGGGGTAAGCGGTCCCGGCTTGGATAATATCGCCTCGCTTATCGCCAGCATTCCGACGTCATGCAAGGCGGCGGCCACCCTCAGGGTTATCTCCTCATCCTGAGAAAGATCAAGTTTACGAGCGACCGGGAGCACGTATTCCTCTACAGACCGTGCATGGATCGTTACGATGTCGTCCCTCACATCCAAGGCGGTCGAGATAGCCTTCACCACGTCGGCATATCCCAGGTTCCTGTGTCTCTCTATCTCGGCCTCTATGATGTATAAGGTGGTGATCAGTTCCCTGTTCTCAGTCCTGAGCTCCTCTAACTTTCTCTTCCTTGCCAGGCGTGCCCTTCTGTGTCTCATGGCCTTCTCCAAAGTCTCCTTTATCTCGTGTGCTGGGAACCCCGTCTTCTCCAGGTAATCGACGGCGCCCAGCCTGAGGGCACGCTTGATCGTCCTCACATCGCCGTAGGCGGTTATCATTATGACTTCACTTTCAGGCGAGATGGTCTTAAGGCGTTTGAGGGTCTCCAGACCGTCCATCCTCGGTAGCCTTATATCCAGAAGTATCAGATCGAAGAGGTCCGATCTCGCCTTCTCGAGCGCCTCAAATCCGCTGTAGGCTAGTTGGATCTCATACTCATCCTGAAGGATAAGCTTGATCGATTCGGAAAACCCCTTGTTATCGTCGACGATTAGCAGTTTAGGCCTTTGAGTCATTCTCATCCTCCATAGGCAGCTCGATCTTGAGCGATATCATCTTGCCCTCCTTCTCTTCCATGTAGATTAAACCTCCGTGCTCCGCTATGATACGCTCCGCGATGGCAAACTGGATCGTTCCTGCGCCTTTCAAAGGCCTCACATAATCCTCGACCCTTGGATATGATATCTCCACGATCGCCTTTTTCCCCCCGTTCCATATGTCCTGTATCGATCCGGTTTTCAACGAAATCCTGCGTCTATCGGGATCGAGATCATCCAGGCAATTGATAAGGATGTTCTCCATCGCCTTGGAGAGAAGATCCGAATCGAGTATAACCTGACCGAGTTTCTCGTCGTATTCAAGCTCGAGTTCGATCCCCTCCATCTCTCCCTTCAGCTTTGATATAACCTTTGAGATGATAAGGTTAAGATCGGTCGGTTTCCTTTCAAGTTGTAAAGGATGTGAGAAGGCGGTGAACTCCTCTATGATATGGCTCATGGAGTCCACGTCATCGCCCACCATCCTGTAGAATTTCGTTCTGAACTCCTCATCTTCGTATTTCTCCGGGAGAAGCTGGGCGAACGTTTTGATGGAGACAAGGGGATTTCTGAAGAGATGCTCCAACTCAGCGGCGACGGCAACCCATATATCGAGCTTGTCCGACAGCCTCCTCTTCGCTTCGATACGCTGGACGTGTGAGAGATCGGCGAATATCATCGCCGCGCCGGCCTTTTCGCCGGAGGGGCTTTTCAGGATGGATATGTTCATGCCGATGGGGATTTTATCGCCCTCGGCTGAGGTTAAACGAGCCTCGATTCTCTTTTGGGGTTCGTCCATCCCGAGCGAGCGCATGACCACGGATGAAAACTCATCGCCGAGCTTGGAAACACTTTGGCCCAGAATTTGATCTGGGCTGTATCCCGTCAGCTTTTGGGCGTAGCTGTTGAAGATCAATATCCTTCCCTCGGCATCGATCGCTATAACCCCGCTGGTGAGGTTGTCCAACAGATCCCTCAGAAATCTGTTCATTCCCTCCACGCTTTGGCGTGAGGTTATGGCCTTGATCGCCCAGGCTCCTTGTAAGGCTAGGGTTGAGAGCAGATCGAGCTCACCGGGGACGAATCTCGTGCCACAGAGCTTATCGCCGACGACTATCGTCCCCATCAGCTCCTCCTCGGCCAACATGGGGGCATACAGATACACGCCTAATCCGCTGAGTCTGGAGATAAGCCCACGTGAATCTTCGGGCAGATGAGCTTTCAACTCCCTCTCGAACGCTACCCTTCTCTCCTTTCCCATGAACTGGAAGAGGGGATGTGAGCGTGGAACGGTGAGTATGTTCTGGACGGATTGACTCATAGGGGAGTAACTTTTCAGGATGAACCCATCATCCTCCGGCAGGAAGATCATGCATTGGCCTACGCCGAGCGACGTCGTGATCGACTGTATCATCCTACGAGCCAGGGATTCCATATCGGGCGCGGAGTTAACTGATCGGCCGAAAGAGCGGATCGATTCGAGATAATAGAAGTATCCCCTGAACAGGACGGCATCTACTATGACCTCCCTCTCCTCTTCGGCGGACATGGCAGCTCGTGTCTCCCTAGCCTTCCGGATCGCCTTTTCGACGGAGTCTCTCAACGACTGGACGTCGAACGGCTTGAGTATATAGTCAGCCACCCCGAGTTTCATGGCGTTGACGATGAGATTGGGGTCTCTGAGGGATGAGACGACTATCACGGGTATCCCCTCAACCCTGGACATCAGGTCGGTCAGCGGTGCGAGGTCTCCTTCGGTCAGGTCGACTATCACCAGATCGAAGCCCTCTTCGGATAATACCTCCTTCGCCTCGTCGAGTCCTCCTGCGGTTTCGATCTCGTGGTCATCCCGCAGTATCAACCTGAGAGATTCTCGGACGCTGGGTTCAGGCTCGACGATCAGAATCTTATTCCTCATCCTCCTCCTCTCCCCTTTCGTACACCACAACCCTGTTTCTGCCCATCTCCTTGGCCCAATAGCATGCCCTATCGGCCTTTTCGACCAGTTCCTCCGCCCTGGTGGCATCCTCGGGGAAGGAAGCCACGCCGCCGCTCATCGTCACCTTTCCTTTAGGCATCACCTCCTCGCCCTTGAAATGGTGGTTTTCGACCTCCCTCACGCATCTCCAGGCGAATCGTTCTGCGTTCTCCTTCGTCGTTCCCGGAAGGACAATGGTGAATTCATCCCCTCCGTATCTGGCAACTATGTCGGTGCTTCGCCTGTTGCTCTCTAAGATCTTGGCCACATCTTTAAGTAATTGATCACCCTTCAGGTGTCCGTGTGTATCGTTGTAATACTTGAAGTTATCCAAGTCGAACATCACCAGCGATAGCGTTCCACCTTTGTTTATCTCGCGTCCCATAAGATCCCGGAAGTATCTCTGATTGTAAAGGCCCGTGAGAGGGTCTCTCACCGCCATCTCGTAAAGCTCCTGATGTTTCCTGATAGCCTCCTTCAGCTCCCTCACGAGCGATCGCTTGGTAAGGGCGTTTTTGACCGCCAGGGATATCCTGCTCAGCTCAGCCGGTTTAACTATAAAGTCGTAAGCGCCTTCCCTAACGGCCTCTACTATGAGATCTATCGTACCATAGGCGGTTATGATGATGACCTCGACGTTCGGGTCTTTCGCCTTCGCTCTTCTGAGTATTTCGATCCCATCCATATCGGGCAGTTTGAGATCGGTGAGTATGACCTCATACTGATTCCTCCCAAGGAGGTTCAAAGCCTCATTTCCACTGGAGGCTCCATCCACGCGATATCCCTCTTCGCTCAGCGTCTCGACGAACAGTTGAAGCACCAATTTATCATCATCTACCACCAGGATCCTGGCCATGGTTAAACTCCTTCATCCGGACTGCTTTTTAAGACCGTATTTTTTAATCTTGTTATACAACGTCACCCTGTCTATACCTAAAATCTCAGCCGATCTGGTTATGTTCCAGCCATTCTGGTCCAACACGTACTTTATATGTTCCCTCTCTACGGCGGCAAGGGACATATCCCCGTCGGATGGCAGCCGGTGCTTTCGCTTACTAGCCTCCCTCAGATAATCCGGCAGATCATCGGGCGTTATCAGGTTCGTTTTGCTCAGCACGCAACCTGATTCTATCACGTTCTCAAGCTCCCTGACGTTGCCCGGCCAATCATAGGAAAGGAGCATCTTCATCGTCTCGGGTGCCACCTCTTTATCCGGACCGTATTTGTTCAAGAAGTGATGAACGAGCAGCGGTATATCCTCCCTGCGTTCTCTCAAAGGCGGAAGTTTGATGTTGACCACGTTCAACCTGTAGTACAGATCCTGTCTGAACCTCCCTTCCTCGACTGCTTTTTGTAGGTCGGCGTTTGTGGCGGCTATAACTCTGGCATCGGTTTTCAGCACCTTTGGGCTGCCGACCCTCTGGAACTCTCCGTTTTGTAGCACGCGTAGCAGCTTAACCTGAAGATGCGGGGACATCTCGCCGATCTCGTCCAGGAATATGGTTCCTCCGTTTGCCATCTCAAAGCTTCCTATCTCCCGCCTATATGCTCCCGTAAACGCGCCCTTTTCATGTCCGAAGAGCTCGCTTTCGAGGAGATTCTCCGGTATCGCGCCGCAATTGACGGGGACGAACATGCCGTCTTTGCGGTGACTGTTTTCGTGAATCGCCCTGGCTACCAACTCCTTTCCGGTTCCTGTTTCCCCTGTTATGAGGACCGTGATATCGCTTTTCGCCACGGCCGCTATCTTTTCAAATACCTCTTGCATCTTAGGGCTTTTGCCGACGATGTCATATTTGAGCTTCTTCTCCAGCTCCCTGCGCAGATACAGGTTCTCTCTGATCAGCTTCCCGCGTTCGATCGCCCTTCTGATCTTAAGCTCCATCTCATCGGGCGACTGGATCGGCTTCCCTATGTAATCATACGCTCCCAGTTTCATCGCTTCGACGGCGGATTCGACGCTGCCATAGGCGGTTAGGACTATCACCTGCGTGCCAGGAGATATGTCATTTACGTGCTTTAAAAGCTCTATACCGTCCATCTTAGGCATTCTCAGATCGGTGATCACCAGATCGTAAACCTCATCCCTCAACATCTTCAGGGCATCTAAAGCGGATGCGGCCGTATCCACTCGATATTCAGGTTCTAATAGCTCCTTGAGATACTCCCTCATCAGCTTTTCATCATCAACCACCAGTATCCGTTCCTCACTCATCCCGGTCACCTCCATGGATGAGGGGGAGCTTCAACACGAAGGTAGCTCCGCCGCCCTTTCGGTCTCTGACCGATATAGTTCCGCCATGAGCTTCAACTATACGGTGGACGATAGCTAGGCCTAACCCCGTGCCCGTGTCTTTCGTCGTGAAGAAAGGATTGAAGATCCTCTCCTTCACCTCATCCGGTATGCCCGGCCCGGTGTCTGAGATCTCCACGACGACCGTTTTCCCGGGAGGGAGAAGCATCTGGCGACCTTCGAATATCGATTTAAAGGGTTTATTCCACGGATATGTCCTGACGAATATCGTTCCGCCGTCGGGCATGGCTTCGGCGGCGTTGATGAGGAGGTTTCTGAAGACCTGCTTCATCTGTTCGACATCCAGCTCCATCTCGCCGATATGATCTGAGAAGTCCATCTCCACATTTATGTTTTCAAATCCCTCCAGTGACGTGAGGATACAGCTTTTTATCAATGTATGAAGGTCAGCTTTCATGAAAACCGGTTTGATCGGGCGGGCATAGGCCAAAAAGTCGTTGACGATCTTCTCGATGCTGCTCACCCCTTCGATGATAAACTCCGCGTGTCGTCTGATCGATTCATCCTGGGCCCTTCTCTGTATGAGAGAGGCAAACCCCTTTATCCCTCCCAGCGGGTTTCTGATCTCATGGGCCACCTCGGCGGCCATCTCACCCATGGCGATCAGCCTTTCCTGTCGCTGCAACAGGGCTTCCCTCTCCTTTATCTCGCTCATATCCCTGAAGATCTCAACGGCTCCGAGCACATCATCACCTGATTTCCCCTGAATCAGGTAGACGCTCACCCCGGCCGGTATCTCCTCGCCCGATTTCGTTTTTACGGTTATGTCTATTCGTTCAACCGGCCGGCGTTCCTTGATCGCTTTGAGGAGAGGGCTCTCGCCCTGATGGATCTGAACCTGTTCATCTATCTTCAACCCCCTCAGCTCCTCGGCGGTGTATCCTAGGATCTGTTCGGCCGACTCATTCATAGACTTCACCTTTCCTTCTATATCGGTCACTATCATCCCACTCTTTATACTGTTGACGAGCAGATCCGCGTAATCCTCCATATCGGCGAGCTCAACCTCTACCCTTCGCTTCTCCTCTCCTATGAGGCCCAAGAAAAAGGAAGATACGACAGCGATCACCGATCGTTGGATGTAGAGCCCGATCTCCCCCGGAAGGCAGAATGGAAGGTAGAGAAGAACGGATACGAACGCCGCCGTGAAACTCCCTCTCATTCCGTAATCCAACGCGCCCATCGCCAACAGTGGGAAGACCATATAGTAAAACAACCTGGTTTCGGCTCCAAGGGACCACGTCAATCCCACAAGTCCCGCCAAATGAACGACGTAAAGGGATCTAACAAACCGACTTCCCTTCTCCCTAACTCGGGGGTGAACCAGCCAGAAAAGACCATTCACGAGGACAAAAGCGACTAACTCCCACCATCTCAACCCTATGACGGCGATCCAGGCGAAGATAAACAGCGAGGTCGTAACTCCGAACAGCAAAAGCCGAAGCTTATAACCTCTAACCCTTAACTCATAGATCATCCTTAACAACCTTTTTAGCCTTCAGCCCTCAGTGGTCAGCAACCAACACCCTATCCTTCAAGCTGTATGTTGATAGCTGAGAGCTGACCGCTACTAAGTTTGACCGTTGACGATATTAAGATACCTGAAACTGAGGAAAAGGTCAAGGTTGAAATCCTTTTGAAGGTGATGTAACATAAACGCCTGTCAGTACGATGGTGAGGAGGATTTAAATGTCGAAAAAGCTCAAAGTCGGAATAATCGGGTGTGGCGGACGGGGAAATGCCCACGCTCAGGGGTATAAAGCCTCGGACGATGTCGAGATCGTCGCCTGTGCCGATCCCGTCCGCAAGAAGGCCGAGGCGATGTCCGAGAAGTTCGACATACCACATATTTACGAGGATTACCGCCAGATGCTGGATAAGGAGAAACCTGATATCGTCAGCGTCTGCACGTGGACGGGCCTTCACGCTCAGATGATTTTCGACGCCGTCGATGCTGGCGTCAGGGCAATCCATGCCGAAAAACCGATGGCGCCCACATGGGGCGAATCGAAGGCGATATACGAGAAGTGCAAATCCAATAACGTCGTGATAACCTTCTGCCATCAGAGGCGATTCGAGGCCCGATTCATCAAGGCCAAAGAATTGGCTCATGACGGAACGATAGGGGAGCTCTATAGGGTGGAGGGATACTGTTCCAATCTCTTTGACTGGGGCACACACTGGTTCGATATGTTCTTCTTCTACAATGACGATCAGCCCGCAAAATGGGTGATGGGGCAGATAGACTGCTCTGAGGTGAGGAAGGTCTTCGGCGTTCCGGTTGAAAGATACGGTCTCTCCTACATCGTGTGGCAGAACGGGTTGACAGGGCTACTTGTAACAGGAGGCGATGGCAGCGGCATCTGTCAGAACAGACTCATCGGAACCAAAGGGATCATAGAGGTAGGGGCGCCCAAAGGACCGGCCTTAAGGGTGTTAAGCGAGGGTAAGGAATGGGTTGTTCCGGATCTTCGCGGCATAACACCGCCTCACAACGCCACGGTGCTTTCGGTTCTGGACCTTATAGATGCCCTTAAGACCGGCCGTGAACCGGAGCTCAGCGGAAAAAAAGCTCTCCAGGCGACCGAGTTGATCTTCGCCACATATGAATCGGCCAGGAGAAGGGCACGGATCTATCTGCCTCTGGATATCGAAGATTCGCCTCTACTCTCTATGCTCGAATCGGGCGTGGTGGGGCCGAAGAAGAGGATATCTTGAACCGGAAATCGAGAGGTGATATAATCTTAGCGCAAGGAAAACCTTAAGGAGGGAGGAAATGGCAAGGCCAGTGACGCTATTTACCGGCCAGTGGGCCGACATGCCGCTCGAGGAGCTCGCCCAAAAGGCGAGCGAGTGGGGATATGACGGTTTGGAACTCGCCTGTTGGGGAGACCACTTCGATGTGGAAAAGGCCGCCGAAGATCCAAGCTACTGTGAACAGAGAAAGGAACTCCTGGCCAAATACGGTCTTAAGGTGTGGGCCATAAGCAATCATCTCACCGGACAGATGGTCCTCGATCCCAATGACAAACGGTCAGATGACTGGGTTCCGGATGAGTGCAAGGGCGATCCGGAGAAAAAAAGGGAGTGGGCGATAGAACATATGAAGAAAGCGGCCGTAGCTGCTAAGAACCTGGGTGTTAAGGTCGTCAACGGATTCACCGGCTCACCCATATGGCATCTCATCTACTCCTTCCCGCCCGTTGATCCGGCCGATATTGAGGCGGGGTTTGAGATGCTGGCCGAGAAGTGGAACCCCATCCTGGACGTGTTCAAGGAATGCGATGTGAAGTTCGCCCTGGAGGTACATCCGACTGAGATAGCCTTCGACCTCTACACGGCGGAGAAAGCGCTTGAAACCCTCAATTACAGGCCGGAGTTCGGTTTCAATTTCGATCCCAGTCACCTACACTGGCAGGGCGTCGATCCGGTCAAGTTCATCAAAAAGTTCAGCGATAGGATTTATCACGTCCATGTCAAGGACGCGAAGGTAACCCTCGACGGATACAGCGGTATACTTTCCTCTCACCTCAATTTCGGAGATCCCAGAAGGGGATGGGACTTCCGATCGCCGGGAAGAGGTGAGATCAACTTTGAGGAGATCATCAGGGCGTTGAATCAGATCGGATACGATGGGCCGCTTTCCGTGGAATGGGAGGATAGCGGCATGGATCGAGAACACGGCGCCAAGGAAGCCTGCGAATTCGTCAGGAGGTTGGACTTCGAGCCGTCCAGAGTTGCCTTTGATGCCGCCTTTGAAAGATAATCACATCGATGCGGTCGGCCTCAAAGCCGGCCGCGTCAATCAAGACTCCTGTAGATCCACCTCACCAGGAATTCGTCACGTCCATCATCGCCCATCCATATCTTGAAGTTGTTCTGAGACTCCAGCGATCTATACGTCTCCCTTGTCCAGAAGAAGATCTCCTCTGCCTCCTCCTCGCTCATCCGAGCACCGCTTCCGTTGAGAGGGTTCATCAAAAGGAGGGGTCTCGGCGCACACAGGGAAGCCACGTGTGGTATATCCGCATGCCGCGTGATATTGGGGAGAAAGACGGACATCGGGAAGACATCCGAGAACTTATCGGGGTATAGGAAGCTACCCAGCATGTCCAAGGATGCGGCGGCTGTTATCCTCTCATCCAATGCGGCGCAAAACAAGGCGATCAGTCCGCCGATGCCTCCCCCGATGCAGGCGATTCTGTTGGGATCGATCCTTACCTGATTGACCATATAATCGATTCCACGAAGCACATCCCACACGCACATCCCTAAGTAGGGTTTTCCGAGGAAGGTGGAGT
>CAZHVH010000042.1:0-1577 GCA_964535855.1 uncultured bacterium | reverse complement strand
CGAAGCACATCCCACACGCACATCCCTAAGTAGGGTTTTCCGAGGAAGGTGGAGTTCTGGAAATACTGATAATCCTCAACCCCAACCGCTTCGGCTTTCTCCCATCTGGTCTCTCCAACCCCCCTTTGATCTAAGAGCATGACGATATGTCCGTTCTCAACGAGTTTCTCCGGCAGCCCGCTTCTAAAGGCCGCTTCTTTACCCTCGTGGTGAATCTGAACGACAAGCGGCCTGGGTTTTCGTCTTCGCTTGGGGATGAGGAGCAGGACGGGTATGATCACCCCGCCCTCGCTGTTATAGGTCATCTTCTCAAGCACATATCCTTCGAAGCTCACCCTGTCCACCAGCCTGACGTTAAGCCTTGATCGTCTGGGGAATCCCCTGAACACCTCATGGATGATCTGATCCCTCATAAGCTCGCGCTGTCTCAGCCAGATCGACCCGTTGGGAGGTGGTCCGATCTTCGATATGTTGATCTTGGCCGTTTTATATGCCAGGGAGGGAAGGCTCTCCGCGTTCGGGGGCATACCCTGATCGTCGAGACACAGGAGCATCTTAGGCTCCTCAGGGGTGATCTGGGGTTCTGAAGGATCGGGGTGTTGAATCCCTTTAAGCCATCTATCGAACCAGGCATACATCGCCTGCCGCATCTCCCTGTTGTATCCGTGTCCCGATTCAACGGGATAAAGCTCGATCCTATCGCCCGCCCCTAGAAGTTCATAGATCTCTTTCACCTTCGGGAAGGTTTTCTCCACGACATCCTTAAACCTGAAATGCGAGGCTTGATCGTGGACGGCACTTATTATGAGGAGGGGTCTGGGAGCTATCAGGGAGAGGATATCGGCCTGTTCGGCGTATCTCATCACTCCGGGGATCATCTCACACACGCAGCAGGGTCCGTTCAGATACCCCTCATAGCTTCCAACACCACATACAGGCACGGCAACTTTAATCCTTTCATCCAGTGCGGCTAGATAATAGGTCTGATTACCTCCGCCGGAGGCTCCAGTACAGCCGATCCTTTCGGGATCGACCTCATCAAGCGACTGAAGGTAATCTATCGCCCGCATGTTATCCCACACCTGCATCCCCTGTAACGTTATCCCAGCGGGAAAAACCTGAGCGCCGAGCTGTCTCCCGTGATACGTTATCCCCCGATATGACCTCTCCCCGGAGCCTATCGAGTCGAGACATAGGACGACATATCCCCTTTTGGCAAGGGCGATGTTTCGCGTCTGGACAATGGGGTTGGTTTTAGCGCCGTTGAAGTGGCCATGTACGCTAAGGATGGCGGGCGCAGGGGCGTGTAGGTCGATCGGCAGATACAGGTTAGCCGTAACGAATAGGTTCGGGCGGGATTGAAAGATAAGCTTGCGAATCAGATATCCATCCCTCCTTATCTCCCCCAGGATCTTCGGTTCAAGCGGCGTCCGCTTATCCGGCAGCTCCCCCAATGACAGGAGCAAATAAGATTTCAGCTTCTCGCGATGTCTATCCCAATCCTCCTTGGTTTTGACCCGGACAAATTCGGAGGCGAAAAGCTTCATAAGCTTTCTGAAATATCTGGGCATCACCTC
>CAZHVH010000041.1:14359-15608 GCA_964535855.1 uncultured bacterium | reverse complement strand
TTGGAATGGCATTTACATCCTCGCCCGCCGTCTATCCGGGTGAGAGATGGGTGGTTAAAAGCCCCAAGGAGGTAGGGCTGGATAAGGCAAAGCTCGAGGATTTCCGCAGCTACGTCGGAGGACGCGGCTGTGTGGTGCGTCATGGATACATGGTCTACACTTGGGGCGACTTCACCCGACGGGGAGACGTGGCCTCCGCCGCTAAGCCCGTCTATGCCCATTTCCTGTTCAAGGCCCTGGAGTTGGGGAAGATCCCAAGCCTCGATGAAGAGGTCAGCCGCTATGAACCTAGGCTGCGAAAGTTAAACCCCGAGCTTGGTCACAAGGACGGTCATATCACATGGCGTCATCTGGCGACACAGACTTCGTGTTATGGGGTTTCCGAACGACCGGGTAAGGCCTTCGATTACAACGATTGGCAGATGGCGCTTTTCTGGGATCTGCTCTTTTTGAAGGTCTATGGCGCCACATATGAGAACGTGGATGAAAAGGTTCTCCACCCGTTGCTCACCGATCCGTTGGGATGTGAGGATAATCCGACCTTCATGGCCTTTGGGGTGAAAGATCGGCCCGGAAGACTTGCCATCTCACCTCGAGATTTCGCCCGTTTCGGTCTACTCTACCTAAGGGGAGGAAAATGGCGTGAGGGACAGCTTCTCAGCGAGAAGCTCGCCGTGATGGCTGTGACCAGTCCGCTTCCCAACTCGATTCCACGCACCAAAGCGCAACCTGCCGAGATGCTGCCCGGTCAGCGTTCGATCGGTTCGAGGCAAATTCCGGACGATCAGACCGATCATATGGGAAGCTACAGTTTCCTGTGGTGGACGAACGGGATAGATCGTGAGGGGAGGCGCCACTGGCCGGACGCTCCCCCCGATACCTACGGCGCTTTCGGTCATGGAGGACCGAGGGCGATGATCGTAATACCCAGCCTCGACCTGATCGTCAGCTGGAACGATACCCGTGTGGAAGGGAGAAAGATGGAGAACGAAGCGCTGAAGAGACTGATCGAAGCGGTGATATCACAGTGATATCACCGCGCCTTGATGGCAGCCCATGTGGAGGCGAGCTTATCAGCGGGAGAGACAGGGGTCATTCCGAGCGCCTTCAGCATTCCCTCCTCCATGCACATTTTAATATCCTCTTCACCGAGAGCGACGTTAAGAACGGCCACCTCGTCAACGCCGCCGGTCAGGTATAGCCCGTCTCCCTCCCTCCTGCCTATCTCCAGGTGATGCGTTAGCCTTTT
>CAZHVH010000041.1:0-14259 GCA_964535855.1 uncultured bacterium | reverse complement strand
GTTAGCCTTTTGGTACCCTTATGCGCTTTGTTGTGCTCTCCTATCTTCACCCCATTCACATAGGCGACCTCGTGGTTGCCTTCAAGGGTCCAGGCTATGTGATACCATTTGTTAAGCGCCCAATCGTTCTCCCCCAGCTCCTCGACCATGGAGGCCATGATTCCCTCGTCATAACCGCCGCCGGTGCCGTCATTGGTATATGTATGGATCTGGCCCTGCGGGTAGATCCCAACCTCATATTCGAGGTAGTGTTTTCCAACTATCACCTGCCTGTCGGCCCACATGTCTGCCATCTTCTTCTTGGTCTTGACCCAGAACATGACCGTTATCTCGTTTTCCATGGTTAGACTGTCGGCGTTGCCGCAGTCGACGTAATCGCCATCGCCATCCAGCTCCAGCGCCTTTCCGAATTTGCCGTCGATCCACTTGGGATTGCCCATAAGCGTTCCGTCGTTTCCGTTTCCGGACATATCCTCAACCGTCTTGCCCTTTCCCTCGTCGAACAGCCATAAACCGACGACGGTTCCAGGGTCTATCTTGGCGTAACCAGAGCTTGCAAAGAGCAAGCCGACGACCACCAGGCTCATACATACCATAGATATCCTTGTTATCATCCTCGCTACCCCCTTTTTAGAATATCCGAATGACGAGATAAATATAACGTATCTCTCTTTCCTTGTCAACGGAAATCGTGGGTCGATCTTGGCTCACCCCGGACGTTGACTAAGCGAGGTGATTCATCTATAATCTAGAGTTGTCAATCTTCTATCAAAGGGGAGAGAGAGATGGAAAAGCTGGCCATAGACGGTGGCAAACCTGTAAGGGACAGGCCGTTTCCACCCGTCAAGAAGGTGGGAGATGAGGAACTCGAGGAGCTGAGGAAGGTGATAGATTCCGGCAACCTCTTCCGAGGGGCGAGGGTCAGGGAGTTCGAGGAGAAGTTCGCCCAGCTTTACGGCGTCAAAAGGGCCGTATCCAGCACATCCGGCACGGCTGCGATACACGTGGCGATGGCGATGCTGAACCTCAACCCCGGCGATGAGGTTATAACCGGGCCGATAACGGATATAGGGACGGTTATACCTATCCTCGCCCAAAACGCCATACCGGTCTTCGCCGATATCCAGCCGGATACCTTCAACCTCGACCCCGACGACGTCGAACGTAAGATCACCCCGAAAACGAAGGCGATCATAGCGATTCACCTCTTCGGAAACCCATCCGACATGGACGGACTTCTCCGGGTTGCGCGTAGACATGGGATCGCTCTCGTGGAAGACAGCGCCCAGGCTCATCTGGCCTCATATAAGGGCAAGCTGACCGGCACCATAGGGGATATAGGCTGTTTCAGCTTCCAACAGAGCAAGCATATGATAACCGGCGACGGGGGAATGACGATAACCGATAACGACGAATACGGTGACCGCGGGGCGATCTTCGTCGATAAGGGATGGGAGAGATGGGTCTCAGGGCCCAGGCATTACGCCATGTTCGGGATGAATTACAGGATGACGGAGCTACAGGCCGCCGTCGGAATCGCGCAATTGAGGAAGGTCAAGTGGGTGACCGAGACCAGGAACAGGCTCGGAGACATGCTCAGCGAGATGATATCGGATGTCGGGGGTGTCAAGCCGCAGAGGGTTTTGGATGGGTGTCGATGCGTGTATTGGTACTACGGGATGGTCGTCGATGAAGATGCACCTTTCACCGCCAGTCAGTTCGCGAAAGCCCTCTCCGCCGAGGGCATACCGGCCGGGGCGCATTATATCGGCAAACCCATCTTTCTGTGTCACGAGGCGGTGAGGAATAAGAAGATCTACGGCGATTCGGACTGCCCTTTCAACTGCAGGTATACCTCAGCTAAGGTCGAATACACCGAGGGATTATGCCCCGTCGCCGAGTCGGTCCTCGACAGGCTTATCACCATATCCGTAAACGAGTTCATGAACGAGGAGGATATAGCCGATATAGCAAGGGCTATCAGAAAGGTGAGCGAGGGGCTATCAACAAAAAGCAGGGCATAGGAGGTGTGGTGTGAGCAAGGTCAGGATGTCGCCGAGGCGAATAGTTTATCCGACCCCTGCCGCCCTCATCACGTGCGTTGACGAGGAGGGCAGGCCGAACATAATCACCCTGGCCGAGGTAGCACATCCGTGTATCGCCAACCCGACGATGATGATGCTTGCCATAGCCCCTGAAAGATACTCAAACGGCCTGATAAGAAGGACGAAAGAATTCGTCGTGAACTTCCCGACGGCCGATCTGGCGGAGAAGGTGGACGGATGCGGGTGCGTTTCAGGCAGAGATGTGGATAAATTCGATAGGTTCGGCCTGACGCCTCTGCCCGCCTCCGTAGTCAAACCGCCCCTGATAAAGGAGTGCCCCATCAACGTCGAATGTGTGTTGAAATCCGTCCAGCCGATAGGATATCACGACTTCTTCATGGGTGAGGTGGTCGCCATACACGTCGATGAGGAGGTGCTCGACGAGAGAGGGGGAATCATTCCCGGGAAGCTTAACCCGCTGGTCTTCGTTCTAGGAGAGTACTGGAACGTCGGTAGGAGGCTCGGACATCATGGGTTCAGCCGAAGCAAAAGATAAACTGCGCAGGCGAATACTGAGGAAATGCAGGGCGCTTAGCCCTGATGAGGTGATCGGGAGGAGCTCCAAGATACGATACAGGTTCATCGAGCTAACGGAGGAGCAGGGATTCAACGTGGTGATGATCTACATCAGCGTAAGGAACGAGGTGGATACCTACGAGCTGGGCAGGGAGCTTCTGAGGATGGGCAAGATGGTCTGTGCCCCGGTGGTCGATAGAGCTCAGAGGAGAATCCTGCCCTACACGGTGAACAGGATCCCCGATGATCTAGTGGATGGCGAATACAGCATACCTGAGCCCTCGAGGGAGAAGGGACAGCGGGTCGATCCCAGCTTGATAGATGTCGTCGTGGTTCCCGGCGTGGGATTTGATCCGAGAGGATATAGGATCGGATACGGGGGAGGATATTACGATAGATTCCTACCGCTGTGTTCGAACGCGCTTTTTGTGGGGCTGGCATATGAATTCCAGATCGTCGATAAGGTACCGAACGAGGATTGGGATATACGAATGGATGTGATCATAACGGAGGAACGCGTGATAAGGACGTCTACGGCATCAGAGGGGCTAGGTTGAGCCCCGCCCTCTCATCGAACCCACACATCAGGTTCATGTTCTGCAACGCCTGACCTGAGGCGCCCTTCACGAGGTTATCTATGGCCGACATGACGACCACGGTGCCCGTCCGTTCATCCGCTAGGACGGCTATGTCGCAGAAGTTGCTCCCGTAGACCGCCTTCGTCGATGGAAGCTCGCCCTTATCCAGCACCCTGATGAACGGCTCCGATCTGTAAAATTCCCTATAGATTTCCAGCAGCTCTTTCGTGGAAACAGCCCCGGTCATCCTGAAGTAGAGGGTGCTCAGTATACCCCTGCTCATCGGCACCAGATGTGGTGTAAAGGCCACGAGGACTTGTTCTGAGGCGATAAGGCTCAGTTCCTGTTCCATCTCCGGCGAGTGTCTGTGCGCCATAACGTTATAGGGCTCGAAGTTCTCCGTCCGGGAAGGATAGTGCGTTCTGTCGGAGGGTTTCCTGCCCGCCCCTGAGATTCCGGTTTTGGCGTCGACTATCACGAGAGATCTATCCACGATCCCCTCGCGCCTCATCAGGGGGGCGGCGGCCAGTATAGCGCCCGTGGGATAGCATCCGGGGTTGGCGACGAGGCGCGCATCCTTTATCTCCTCCCTGTGTAACTCGGGCAATCCGTAGACCGCCCTCTTAATCAGATGAGGAGATGTGTGTTCGACGCCATACCATCTCTCGTATGTTTTTACGTCCTTCAGCCTGTAGTCCGCGCTGAAGTCTATCACCCTCACCCCTCTCTCCAGAAGTGGCGGGGCGAACTGCATGGCGACTTTGTGGGGAAGGGCAAGGAAGACTATATCGCATCTGGATGCGACCTCATCGGGATCAAATCTCTCGAAGCGGAGATCCATGAATCCCCGAAGATTGGGTATGACCTTATCGATCCGCTCTCCGGCATAGGTCTGAGAGGTGAGTATCTCGATTTTGACCTCTTCGGGATGTGACAGTAGAAACCTTAGCAGCTCACTGCTGGTATATCCCGACGCCCCGACGATTCCCACCTTAACCATTATCCCCTCCTTCCGCTCGATTTTATCAGTTCATTCACCTCGTCTAATTTCCTCTCGATCTTTTTGAGGTTATACTCTATGTAATCGATCGGATGGGCAGGTTTCCCCTCGTTCTCCCTCATCAGCCCTTCTCTCACCAGCCGAAGGAATTCCATCAGGATGGATCTAGACAGAGGTTGAGGTCTTTCCGCCCATTCCCTTAGAGCCTCGATCTCGGGGAATTTGAACTCATCCAAGGATCTGAAAGTGGAGCCCAAAGGTCTGGGGTTGTATCCGAGCTGGAACCCCTTTAAGGCTAGGATGAAGGGCTCGTAGTTATGATTGCTCTTGAGCCTCATGAACTTGTATTCGATCAGGTTCGCTCTCCTTGACCGCCCTATGAACCCCTCCTCTTTGTCTTCCTCCGAGGCGAAGTGGACGTTTTCATCGCTGAAGTGTAATCTGCCGTATTTATCGATTATCTCACAATTGCAGATCCTGTTTTCATGAAGATGTCCGCCTTTATCCGGCTCTATATCGCCACACAGAAGCAACAGGCAGATCAGAAGCTCCGGATCGCTGGAGCGTGACATATCCGGTTCGCCTTGAGCGTCGAGGGTGATATGGAAGCTGTGGGGCAGGATGTCAGCGAAGAGCACGGCTTGATTTATCAACTGGTTCAACACCCATGGATCGTCTGTGACCGGCTTGGAGAAATCGCCTATCGTGCCGATCTTCCCCAGTGAATACTCGAAGAATCCCCTCGTTCGTCCTTCAGGCTCCTCCACGCCTGAATGATCGTCCACATGTCCTCCGAGTTTCCAGCATCTATGTAGCAGATCGAAGTCGTTGAAGTAGTAGAAGCTATCATATCTGTTGTCCTCTCCCGGCAGCGCATCAACGGCCCTCGCCCCTATATCGCTCATTTCGATTTCAGCACCGAGGGGAACTCTGCCCGGATGCCTGTGCCCTCTCACCCATTCGATGATCTCCTTGATCTCCATCGGGTCGAAGATCATATCGGCTATCCTGATTCCCATCACCGTATATTCCAGATAATCCTTATCCATGCTCAGCCTGTTAGCCCCGATCGCCTCCATGATCTTCTCCACGGCAATGCTTTTTCTGTTCATAAATATGAGAGCGACGAGATTGGAGAGCGTTCTCTCATGGAATTTAGGATTCACGGTGATCTCGCCGGCGAAGGCATTGTTGATCATACGTTCAAGCTGGTTGAAGATCACGTGCTTGACCATCAATTTGATATAGGCGTTGGCGTACCTCAATGCCTCCGGATCGGATTTGACGCCCTCTAAGGTCGGGAGGGAGGGCTTGTAGAGGATCTTATCTATCAGATATCTCAGATCGGCAGATCTTCGAAAATGGGCTGAGATGAGCGCCTCTATCTTATCGCCCAGCAGCTCGGCCTTTGCCCTGTGGACGAGATCTGTGCTCTCCTGATCCTCCAGGTCGGTCAGATCCTTCAGCTTCCTCTCGAGATACTCCTTGATCCTCACATCCGTGTAGACCTCGGGTCCGAAGAATTTGTTCAGTCCGTGCAGGTTTCCCACATAGGCATAGGCCCTCTCACGTCGGCCTTGAACGATCACCTCCACCTCCTTCCGGTCATATAGGTCTCCCTCCGCCTCGTATCGATCTATCTTCGTTATGGTCTCCTCGTCGATCCCATACAGTATATATCCCTCCACGGTGGAACCAACTTTTGGAAGGATATAGGAGTATCCTGTTCCGGGCATTATCTTCTCGTAATTCTCAAGTATGGCCCTCTTTTTCGGGAAAACCTTTCCCGTGACGCGTCTGGTTATGGAGTCGTTCATGAGCATTCCGTATGCGAAGAGGTTGGGCATCGGCTATCACCCCAGCTTCCATCGATCGAGTTTGCCGAGGAGGATAAGAGGGCGAAAGCCTATCCTGTCGCTTCTCGCCTCCGGCCAGTTGGTGTAGACCGATGTTGACATGGTGGCAAAACTGAACTTGCCTCCGAAGAGCTTCTCCTCCCTACTGCCGAACCTCACATTGTCCTCGAACCACTCCCATGTGTTACCTTGATACCATTGCGGATAGAAACAGTCGCTTAAGAAACAGAACTCCACGAGCCTTGGCAGCCTAATCTGATCCCTCTTCAGCCCCAGCAGCTTCGCCAATTCAGGCAGAATGAACCTATGTATCTCGGTCCACGAAATAGCATATCTGGACCCTTTCTCTATATATCCCCGCCTCGGTATGACGCCGTTTTCCCTCATCTGGCCTATGATCTTTCCCAAAAAGTCGGAATCGTTCCGGTACATCTGTCTGCCGTTTTGATAGTCCGGCTTCATCCGGGTGTCTACCAGCACGAGGGCCGCCGTATCGAAGTATGGGGAGAGGTTTATCGTCTCCGGCGGCATTTCCTCGTTCTCGATCCGCGTGTAGACCCATTTCTCCATCCTGACGCGCCAGCCGGGGTATTGCGATTGGGGTGTGAAGCTTCTGGGCAGCAGTATGTGTGGTTCGAGCCCGAAGGGCATACAACGGCGGATTTCCTCCGAATAAGGCTCGAAGTCTTCGGCAGCGAACCGGATCTCCTCTCCGAAGAAGTAAGATTGCGCCTCGCTCTCCTCGGCTGCTATCTCCTCCAGATTTATCTCCCTCACTTCGCCTTTCGATTCGCCGCCTATCTCAGCCAGAAGGGTTTTCGGGTCGATCTTACCCTCCTGCACGAGGGATTTAAGCCTATCTATGATCTCCCTGATCTCATCCAGATCGTTCACCTCAATCTCCCCCTCAATTGAGGAATTTGAGCGAACGGGACATAAGCTCCCTCATCGCTTCCAGCGGGTCTCTTCCGAGATAAAGGACATCGTGGACGGCCTTGATGATCGGCGCGTCCACCTCATGTTCCTGAGCGAGCTGATAGGCCGATTTCGTGGTGTAATACCCCTCGACCAGCTTTCTCTCATGGCTCATCACCTTGAGGGCCTCCTCGACCGATAATCCCCTTCCGATAAGCTCCCCGAAATATCTGTTTCTGGTGTTACCCATACAGCTCATCCACAGATCGTTGCACCAAGCCTGGCTTTCGGCGGAGAAGGTATGCGGCTGAGCGCCTAACTTTAACGCCAGCCTCTTGACCTCGGCTGACGCCCGCGATATGAGGAGCGTCTTGGTGCCCCAGGGGTTGTTCAACCCGTCGGAGATCCCCGCTCCGATGGAGATAACGTTTTTGAAGGCCCCGGCATATTCCACGCCTACGATATCCGTATTAGCATATATTCTGAGCCTGTCGCTGGCCATGAATCCCTGAAGCCATCTCGCCACCTCTCTGTTCGGACATGCGATCTCCGCCCCCAGTGCTGCTCCCATGATCATCTCCGACGCTATCGTTCCTCCGGAGAAGGTCGCTATCTCACCTTTAAAGTTAGCCTTGCTCAGCTCCTCGCCTATGACCTGTGATGGCCTCTTACAGCTTCCCAGCTCCAACCCCTTTGTGGCGTTGAGCACCGTCGCTTTGTGGGGGACATATCCGGCGAACTCCCTCGAGACCGATCTAAGGGACTGGCTCGGAACGACCAGTATTATCAAATCGGCCTCCCGGACGCATTTGATATCAAAGGTGGGTTTCACCTTCATGGGAAGGGGGATATCCGGATAATGAACGGGGTGGGTTCGGGCGGTTTTGATGTGAGAGATCAGATCCTCATTCCTATCGTAGAGACAGATCTCCACCGCCTTATCCATTCGGAACTTATCACCGAGGTATTTCGCTAATGCGAAGCCGAAGGCCCCTGATCCGTAGACGACAACTCTCATCTTAAATCTCACAGGCTCTGGAATTTATAGACGGCATGTCTGAATGCCAGCACGGAACCTCCTATTGGGAGGTTAACCTTGATGGCATATTTCGAATACCATTCTATCGTGCCGATTATCACTTCGCCGCCTCGCATGACCAGCATTATCGGCTTTTCCTCCTTGTATGCCTTCTTCAGCTCCTCATCCGGGATCTTGTATCTCTCCTTGCGGGGTATGATCGCCTTGAGATTTTGTGATCTCACCTCTTCGTCGTAACTGATCGCCCGTTTGACCTTCTCCTCGTCCCGCACCTTATAGCAGAACTTGATGTCGTGCATGAAGAATCGCTTGACCTCTCCGTCTATGAGGAGATCGATATCGTATTTGTATTTCTTTTTGACCAGGCATTTGAGGTGAGGATGGTCGTAGATCTCGAAGACCATGGGCGTTTGGTTTTTGGCCTGCTTGATCATGTAGGCGTCATCCGGGATCAATTTTTTCTTTTTCTTCACCTGAGGTTGTGTCGGCTGAGCCTGCTTCTGAGGCTGTTTCGGCCCTCCTTTGCCTTTGGGGCGAGGGGCTCGGCGTCTGGGTTTCAGAATCTCCTGAAGCTTGCTCTCGTCTATCTTACGGGATGATACTATGATATTCTTGGCCTCCAAGCCTTTGCGGCCCTGTCCTATCTCATAATAGACGAAGTGTCCCGGTTGTATCTCCCCTTCATGCTTTCTGACGGAGGAGATGTGCATGAACAGATCTTGCTCCCCGCTGTCCTGGGCGATAAAGCCGAATCCCTTCTGGCTGTTATAGTATTTAATTCTGCCCGTTGGCATTTTTCGCACCGACCTCCTTTGTCCCCTCTTTTGCAAGATATGGCCTTAATAGGTCTATAGGTAAGGGGAATACTATGGTGGAGTTGTTCTCCGACGCCACCTCGATCAGTGTCTGAAGGAATCTCAGTTGCACGGCCGTGGGACTCTGTTGTATGGTCTGGGCGGCTTTGAGCAACGTTTCGGCGGCCTCATATTCACCTTGAGCGTTTAAAACCTTGGCTCTTCTCTCCCTCTCCGCCTCAGCCTGCTTTGCCATCGCTCTCTTCATCTCATCAGGTAGATCCACGTCCTTAACCTCAACAGCCAAGACTGATATCCCCCAGGGATCGACATGCTCCTTAACGGTTCTGCTCAGCTCCTCGTTTATCACCTCCCTTTTGGAAAGGAGATCATCTAGCTCGAACTTCCCGATGACACTCCTAAGGGCGGTGAGAGCAACCTGAGTGGTAGCGAACTGGTAATCCTCAACCTCGACGACGGAGTTGGCCGGATCGGCGACCCTATAGTAGAGGACGGCGTTCACCTTAACGGAGACGTTATCCGAGGTTATGACGTCTTGCTCCTCCACATCCACGGCGTTGACCCTCAGCGATACCCTCACCATCCTATCTATGAATGGGATGATGAAGACCAACCCCGGCCCTTTCACCTTATGGAGCTTACCGAGCCTGAAAACCACTCCACGTTCATACTCGCGAAGTATCTTCATGGACATGTATGCCAGGACGATAACAGCGATGAGGGCCACCCCGACCTCATATACTATCATTCCCCCTCCTCCTTGAGTTCGGATTCCGGGACGACCTGATCTCTCCCCCTCTGTTTGGCCAGATACATCGCCTTATCCGCCCGTTCCAAGAGAGTCTCCGGCGTATCATCGCTTCTCACCCATGCCACCCCCGCGCTTATGCTTATCTTTATGCTCACCGGTTTGCCATCCCGCTCATATTTGAAGACCTTCTTAGCTATGTTGCTCCTCAACCTCTCAACGGCATTCCAGCTATCGGTGCCGGTGCTGCCGAACAGCATAGCGGCGAACTCATCCCCGGCCATTCTGGCCACGAAGTCGTCCGCCCTGAAGGTCTCCTTGGCTATCCGGCCAACCATATAGAGCACCTTATCGCCTATCAAGTGGTTGTGCTCATCGTTGACCTGCTTGAAATGGTCGACGTCGAATATGACAAGGGAGAACGGGATGTTGGTCACGTTGAACCTGGTTATCTCCTCCTCCAGCCTTCGCATGAGCGCCCTTCTGTTGAAGAGCTTCGTCGTCTCATCGATCAACGCCTCCTCCGTCATCTGAGAAAGCTTCTCCTCCAACTCCACCACCCTAACGGCCAGTTCATCCGCCGTTTTCTCCAGCCTGCTCTGTCTCTCCTTAAGCCTTTCCTGCAACTGTCCCACCACCTGTGAGAGCTCTTGCTTGATGAGCCTTATGTCTTCCAGCCTCGAAGCCCCCTCCAGTCTCGATATGTCCTTCTCGACTCCCTGACTGAACTCCTTGTCATCGGAGAGAAACTTGTTAAGGGCCTTTATCAAAAGCCTTATTATCTCCTTCAGCTCCGATATCCTCTTTTCGTCGTAGATCCTCTCGGCCTCCTTCTGTCTCAGGATAAGTCGGGTGAGATCGTTCTTAAGCTGGTTCAACTCGAATATATCCTCGATCTCCTTCAGTTTCATGGATATGTCCCTGAGCTGCTGCTTGTATTTGGAGGTCTCGAGCCCTTCCCCCTCCTTGGCGTAGATCCCTATTATCTGCAGCAGGGAGGCAATGATGCTCTTGAGGCAGGCTTCAGGCGATATGTCGTTCTTACCTGAGGCCAGTTTTATCTCCATCTCATCTTTTTTTCTGAAAAACATGGCGTTACCTCACACCTTTAGTTCTACCCCGGCGCCTATCAGCTCTCTGTCTCGCTGAATTATAGGGTCGACCTCCCTTTCTATGAATTCGACGACCTGTGACGGCGCCCGACCGACGAATCTGCCGGGGATCATCATCTCCCTGAGCTCCTCCATGGAGAGTCCGAAGGAGCTATCAGCGGCGATCCTCTCCAGCAGGTCATTCTCACCTCCCGATCTCATCTGCAGGGTGACCTCCATGGCGTATCCTCTTATCCTCTCGTGCAGCTCCTGCCTGTCCCCTCCTCTTCTAACCGACTCCATGAGGATATCCTCCGTCGCTATAAAGGGCAACTTCTCCTCGAGATGTCGTCTTATCACCTCGGGATATACCTTCAACCCCTGGGCGACGTTGATGCATACCAGCAGAACGGCGTCAGTTGCTAGGAAGAGCTCCGGTATCGAAAGCCGCTTGTTGGCCGAGTCATCCAGCGTTCTCTCCAACCACTGGCTTGCAGCGGTGAAATAAGGGCTTTGAGCCAATGTGATCACATATCTGGAAAGCGCCCCTATCCTCTCACATCGCATCGGATTTCGTTTATAAGCCATCGCGGATGAGCCGACCTGGCTCTTCCCAAAAGGCTCCTCGACCTCCCCTAGATGCTGCAACAGCCTGATGTCGTTGCTGAACTTGTGCGCCGATTGCGCTATACCGGAAAGAGCGGAGGCGATCTGAGCATCCACCTTCCGGGTATACGTCTGTCCGGTTACGATAAAGCTTTCACTGAAACCCATCTTACGAGTGATCATCTGATCGAGCCTCTTGACCTTCTCCTCATCCCCTCCGAACAACCTCACAAAGCTGGCCTGTGTTCCCGTTGTGCCCTTGACGCCACGGAACTTGAGTGATTCGATTCTGCCCACGATCTCGTGATAATCCATCACGAAATCCTGAAGCCATAACGTCGCCCTTTTGCCGACGGTCGTCGGCTGAGCGGGCTGAAAGTGAGTGAAGCCGAGCGTCGGCAGATCGCGATATCTCAGAGCGAAATCGCGCAGAGCGGCTATCAGGTTCACCAATCTCGCCCTCAGTATCTTCAACCCGTCCCGCATCTGGATGAGATCGGCGTTATCCCCGACGAAGGCGCTGGTCGCTCCTAAATGTATTATCGGCTTGGCCTTTGGACATTGTGAGCCAAAAATTCGTATGTGTGCCATCACGTCGTGTCTTATCCTGCGCTCCTCCCGCGCTATCTCCTCGAAATCTATATCGCTCTTGTGCCTCCGCATCTCCTCTATCTGTTCCTCGGTTATAGGAAGTCCCAGCTCCCTCTCTGCCTCAGCTAACGCTATCCAAAGCTCCCTGTAGATCTCCCCTCTCCTCTGAGGAGAGAAGTTGCGAAGCATCTCCTCGCTGGAGTACCTCTGGACGAGCGGATTCTGATAGACGTTTATCTTTTCTTCAGCCATTTCAGCTTAGGCACCACCTCAGGATTGACCAGGTATTTCGGAAGCTCTCCCCTCAGGCAGGCGGCAGCGTTCTCCGCCACCTTGACCTTCAGCTCGTGATATGCCTCTTCGGTGTATGAGCCGTAATGAGGCGTTATGACGACGTTATCAAGTTTCAGAAGCGGATTGTCCCTGTCGGGAGGCTCCTTCTCCATCACGTCCAATCCCGCTCCGGCGATCCACCCCTCAGAGAGGGCCCTGCAAAGGGCCTTCTCATCTATAACCGGACCGCGGCTGGTGTTTATCAGATAGGCCGTGGGCTTCATCATCCTCAACTCACGCTCGCCGATTATATGATATGTCTCCTCCGTCAGCGGGGTATGAATCGAGAGTATGTCCGACTCCCTCAGAAGCGTCTCGAAATCCACCGGCTCCACACCGTATTGCCTGAAGACCTCCTGGGATACATATGGGTCATGGGATATAATTCTTTTGAATCCGAAAGGTCTGGCCTTTTTTACCAGGGTTCTAGGTATGTTTCCGAAGGCGAGCAGCCCGAGGGTCTGGAGCTGATATTTGTGAATGGGGGCGGCCTTGGACCTGCTCCATATGCCCTCTTTGACCAGGTTATTCATGTATACGACCTTACGGGATACGGCCAGGATCAAGCTCATCGCCGTATCCGATACCTCCTCCCAGCAGAAATCAGGGACGTTCGCCACACATATCCCGTGCTCGGTTGCCGCCGGTATGTCTATCGTGTCGACTCCTATACCGTATCGAACTATAACCCTACACTTTTGAAGTGATTCTATCACGCGCCTGGTAATCTTGGTCACGGCGTTGAGGATAGCGTCGGCGTCTCGAACGTTTTGGATAAGCTCGTCCTCATCCTTAAACCTGGCCGGGATCACCTCCGCGCCGAGCTTCGCGAGGATCTCGCTTTCGACCTTCGGAGCGAACCTCCCTGCATCCGTTGCCACGACTTTAAATTTCCCCTCCACCTCAAGACCTCTCGATCTCAAATAGGTTCGAGCTTACGAACGGGGTTGCTCAGAACCCCTATCTCCTCGATTTCGATTTCCACCACATCCCCATCTCTTAAGGGTAGATCCTTAGGGGCGACGATTCCGGTTCCCGTCATCACGACCGTGCCTGTCGGGATCGGGTTGTCCCGAAGCAGATATTCGTTGATCTCATCTATCGATCGTTTCATCTGAGATGTGTTGATCTCACCTTCAAAAATTATCTCATTTTCCCTTATAATCCTGCAGGTTATGCTCAGGTCCATAGGATCGGGTATCTCGGATGTGGTGACGATCATCGGCCCCAGAGCGCAACATCCCCTGTAAATCTTCGATTGGGGCAGATAAAGCGGGTTTTCCCTCTCTATGTCCCAGGCCGACATATCGTTGGCTATCGTATATCCGATAATCCTTCCCTTGCCGTCGAGGATATAGGCGAGTTCAGGCTCAGGGGCGGTATGGATCGAATCGCTGCGTATGCACACCGGCTCATTTGGCCCGACGCATCTGGAGGCGGTGGCCTTGAAGAAGATCTCAGGCCTTTCAGCTCTGTAAGCCCTGGAGTAGATATCTCCTTCCGTTTCGATGTCTCTCATCTCGGCACTTCTGAAATATGTGACGCCACACCCCCAAACTTCAGGTGGGTCTATCGGGATGAGGAGATGAGGCACACTGTCGCGGGGTTGGACATCAAGCTCGGGAAATGTGATCCGGGGGAGCTCCTCCTTATCGGGATGTTTAAGCGAGATTTCCTCCTCCATCTCCGCCGCTATCACGTTTAGGCTTACGCCCTCCGATTCCGCTATCTGTAGAAGTCGCAGGGTGCTGGAGATCTCATCGGTGGTGATATCGATAACCCTACCGTCCGTGGCCAGAACGCCTACCCTTTTCCCCTCTCCAGGCAAGAAAAATTGGATAATGCGCATCTCCCGTCCCTTCCCTGGGAATTTAGACTGGATAATTCTAACCGATTTTGGCTTACCTGTCAAGCGGCGGTGGCTTGACATGCGCATCCCCGATATTATAGGATTACCCAGTGAGATGATGAGCGCTATGATCCTCATATATACCCTGGCGGCTCTCTCCGTGAGGGAGGAGTCGCTGAATGACATCGAATACCTGATGAGGATGGCTCCGATCGGG
>CAZHVH010000040.1:0-15754 GCA_964535855.1 uncultured bacterium | reverse complement strand
AGGTTGTCGCCGTCGAGCCGGCGGGGAAACTAATAACCCCATGGGCTAAGATCAAGGCGATGCGGTAAGCTGAGTGTGAGAGGGAAGGGAGCATGGTCTCCCTACCTCTCACTTGAGAGGAAACTTTCCCACATTACGCATTTTGTTTCACACCGTTTTAATCCCCCTCGCTTATAACTTACTTCCTTCACTCAGGCATGGAAGTTGCTAGATTTCTGTTGAGGAAATCTCGAATCTGTGTTATTATTTTTTAGAAATCTAGCTTGCTCGGGGTCGTTTGATGAAAGATCTCAGTCACGTGGTAGTTTTTACATTTCTTATCCTCCTTCTGCCGATTCTCTCCTCGGCTCAATATGTGGCTCTGCCCACATCTGACGTCGGGGACGGAAAGTTCCTTTGCATAGCCGGCAACAGAGTATCAGGGGGGATAGGGAATCAGAAGGTGGTGTTGTGGTTTAATATCCCGGCAGGTACAGCTACCTTTAACGTGGCCGTCTTCGATGGAGATCAGGGGGGATACTGGGATATAACCTACAATGATCCTGATGTGTCGGTGTGGAGGCTGTATGCCGATCCCCAGAAGTCGCCTTCCGGCGGTCAGCTCGTCGATAGTTGGACGAGCGAGGAGATGCTCGATAACGCCTGGTATACCAGATCCGTGGCCGTCTCAGACGCCGCCCGATCACCGAGCGGCAATTATTTCTATAGACTGGAGGTCATGTGGCAAAATCCGGCTACCTCGGACGATCTCAACGGATTTAAGGTGGGAACAGATGTTGGAACCATTGCTGCCGTTCCGGGAAGCGAGCTTTGTTTTATAGGGGCTACACTGAATACCCCTGGCGATCATGACGGCCCTGGAGCCGATCCCCCTACCAGTTATGACGGCACGTGGGATTTCTATATGTGGGTTCCGGCTGGATTGAAGAGAATAACCTTCCAGGAAGGCGATGCCGACTGGGGACCGAGCGGCGCTCCTCCTGATAACAACACCAGAAAGCCGGAGTTCGCTGTGGGAGATAACATAAGCTTCACCATCTATGGCCCCGACGGAAATCCGATGCCCGTTTCTCCGCCCGGCAGTCAGCCCTCAGGAAACAGGCAATTCGTGACGCATATACTGGACGCGTCTGATCTCGGCCTTGAAACCCTACCATCAGGCGTTTACAGATGGCATTGGGAGGGGGTTGATATGCATAATCAGACGATCATCATCCCTTCCTTTGATCTCTTCTCCCAGCCGCCGCCCCCCCTGCCCGTAGCCGGGGTCAGAATAGAGCCTGATCTATCTCAAACAGCCTATCCCGGTCAGACTCTCTCCTTCACCCATACTGTCTCCAATGATGAATCGTTCCCCGATGTCATCGATATATTGATCTCCAACCCGCTGGGTTGGCAGATCTTTCTGTTTAAAAGCGATGGTGTAACTCCCCTGATGGACAGCAACAACAACGGGATTCCAGATATCGGATCGGTCCTCGGGGGTTCTTCGGCCAACCTGATCCTGAAGGTTTCCATACCTTCGGATGTTGCCAAAGGAACTGTGAGCACTATAACGCTGACGGCTCAATCCTCGTCGACCTCCGCGTCCGATCAGGTGCAGGATACCATCACAGTATCCTCCTATCAGGGTCTGAGCATCACCCCGGATAATTCCGGGACGGCCAAGCCCGGCCAGAGCGTTATCTACCAACATCAGGTCGAGAATAAGGAGAGCTTTCAGGATACGATAGAGCTGATTCCAACCAGCAGCCAGGGATGGACGGTCGTTCTCCTGGATGAAAACGATAATCCGCTTGTCGATACGAACGGATCCGGCTCAGTTGATACAGGTCTGATCGGCGCTGGATCGAGCAAAAACGTTAAGGTTCAGCTTATAGTTCCTCAAAACGCCACTCCAGGCACAACCGACACGCTCACGTTACTCGCTCGATCCGCCACGACATCCCTTTCCGATTCTGTCACCGATGTGACGACCGTAACCGAACCGGATAAGCCTGAAGTTGAGGTGACGAAGTCGGCGGATAAGTCGACGGCGAAGCCCGGAGAGCTTGTGACTTATACCATAACCTATCGCAACACGGGAACGGCGATAGCACATAATCTGGTCTTTACCGACGCGGTGCCCCAGAACACCGAGTTCGTCAGCGCCTCCGGATCGGGCGCATCGATAACCTACAGGCATACCCCTGGTGGTCAATTCGATTCATCTCCCGCACAGCCGGTCATCGAGGTCAGATGGACGATCACCTCGCTGGCACCGGGGGAGACGGGAAGTTTAACTATGGTGGTGAGGGTTAAATAAAGACTCGAAACGGGAGATTTAAGTGATGAGGTGAGATGATGAAGGGAATCATAAAGATTATCTGTTTGATATCAATTGTAACCGCTGCGCCAACCGCATCGGCACAAACCGCCGGCGGGATGATACCGTGGGAGTTCGAGGGATACACAGTTGAAGTTCACTCTCAGCCTCAAAACATCCCACAGCTCGCTGATATACTTCCTTTTATCGCGGCTCAGATCAGCAGGGAGGATTGGTTTGGGTTGCGGTTTGGAGGGGTTGACCCCGATACCTTCTGGGTCTACGAGCTCTACGACGCCGATGCGGATAGACCCATAAAACGGATAACGTTGGCCGAAATGATGGGGATAGAGTCGGAAAGCGGATGTAAGATGATACTGGACGATCAGATTAACCCGACTGAGATAATCACCCACTATGAGGTGAATAAAGGGGATTATCACCTGATATTCAAGAGAACTATATCGCTTTTGGATGATCCGAATCTGCCCGGCGGAAAGAGGCTTGTGATGACTTACTCCGTTGAAAACAAAGATCCTGAGCCCATCAAGCTCAGGCTGACGGAGAGATGGGCTCACGACGACGCTGCGATCGTCGAGGGAGATAGATCTATCCTGACACTTAGTAAGGGAAAGGAACACAACGGATTCCCCATACTGGTTCAGGTCTTCGACGGTCGGATCGATGGGATCAAGGTTGAAAAAGCCGCCGGGGAGACGGGATTGTCCGTTACCATCACCGCTCATAAGGCGATCAAGGTGGAAAGGACCTATGCGAAACCCACGACATATCTGGGATCAGTCTCCTTCGGAGTCGCCACCACTGAAGATCCGGATTACTGCCTGGAACAGGCGAAAAACATAGCTGGGTATCTAGCTACGGGGAATCCCAAGCCGGTGTTGGTGGTTGAGACATCGGTCGATAAATGGGAGGCGCTTCCCGGCGAAGAGATCACCTACACACTCAATTGCTTCAACAACGGAACCGGACGGGCGGTGAACGGTGCCGTCATAGAACCCATGCCTTCCATGGTCCAATATCTGCCCGGCAGCGCCAAAGGAGATGGGACGAAAATAAGCTATTCCGTTGATGGGGGCCAGACCTTCCAAGAGGAGGTCGGGGACGAGACAGCGGTGACTCACATAAAGTGGGAGATACCCGGTCCGCTTTCGCCGGGCGAATCGATCAAGATGAGCTTTAAGGCCAAGGTTAAGGGCGCGGAAGCTGAGGAGTGAGGGAATTGAGAACCCTATTGATATCCATATTGATATCAGCCTTTCTGACGCCGTTGCTCTCATTCGGAGCGGGCACGCCGGCTGGGACGGTCATCAAGAACTCCGTGACCGTTACCTATGCTGATTCGAGCGGAAATCAGTATTCCAGCACATCCAATGAGGTAACGGTGACCGTCGGTCAGATCTATGGTGTTGAGGTCACCCCTTCCACGGACGGGAGGACGAACGTCGCCCCCGGCTCATCGGTGACCTACCCGGCGACCATAAAGAACATCGGCAATACTCCTGACACCTTCTCCATCTCAGCGATGAGCGATCAGGGATGGGCCGTCAGGGTCTATCCCGATCTGAACCATGATAAAACCCTTCAGAACGGCGAGAGGATTCCCGTCTATTCCACTCCATCGCTGAACCCTGACGGGTCGTATGATGTGATCATAGAGGTGCTTATCCCTTCCACCGCATCGATAGGGACGAAGGATACAACGCGGGTGACCGCTACGTCGACGGGCGATGGAAGCAAGAGCGGTGGGATAGAGCTTACCACCACTGTGGGCGGCCCTTCTCTGTCACTGCTCAAAAGCTCCGATAAGAACGAGGCATTCCCCGGTGAGGAGATAACCTACACGATAACCGTCTCAAACACCGGCACCGCAATCGCTTATAATCTCTCCATCACCGATCAGATCCCAGCTTACACGAGCTACATCCCTCAGAGCGTGAAGGTGATAAACGACTCCCTCGCGAATGTTTCCCTTGAGGGTAATAACTCCCTGATCCGATGGAGTATAGGGGAGCTGGCATCAGGTGTGACCAAGAAGCTGGAGTTCAGGGTCAAAGTCGGTGACGATGTGCCGAACGGATATGAGATACTCAACAGGGCTGTCGCCGGATACGAATATCCGAGCGGGACGAGAAAACCGCAGATTTCGGCCGAGTCCAAGGTGGAGGTCAAAGCTCAGCCGGGGGTTTCGTTATCGCCCGATAACGCCTCTTCGGTTGAACCTGGGGTGAGGGTATCCTATGCCTTTTCAGCCTCCAATACGGGCAACGTGTCCGACACGTTCGATCTCAGCGTATCCTCCAGTCTCGGCCTGAGCTGGAGCTTATATATCGACCGAAACGGAAACGGTGTCCTGGATCAAGGTGTCGACACCCCGATAACTGACACGGATGGCGACGGTATGCCGGACACAGGCCAAATAGGTGCCGGGGCCTCACTTGGGCTGATCGCCGCGGCGACCATTCCGCCGGGAACGTCGGATAAAACGGTGGATGTGACGTCCATTACGGGCAGATCCAGCCGTAACCCCTCTTTGACCGACTCAGTCACTTTCACCACGACCGTCAAGGCGCCTAAAGTAACGGTGAACAAGAAGGTCATCCCCGAGGGCGATCAACCGCCGGGGACAGAGCTGACGTATGTGATAGAATTTCGGAACGACGGAACCGGAACGGCCTACTCGCTCGTCCTGACCGATACGATACCGCCAAATACCTCTTACGTGGCCAATAGCGTTACGGTGAATGGGATTTCGAAGACCGACTCTCCGGATGACGGCGATGGGGTGTCGGTGGTCAACCGTGTGGTGACGGTCAACATGGGGAATCTATTACCCGGAGCTGGCGGCAGGATAACCTTCAAGGTGAAGATAGAATGACAGGCTTTCGAGTCGGTTTTCTCATATCCTTCATATCGCTTCTTCTGATATCGATCTCCTGGGCGGAAACACCTGCCGGGACGGTCATATCTAACACCGCTCTGATCAAATATAGCGACGCCGGGGGATATCAATATGAGATCAGAAGCAATTCCGTTCAGACCAAGGTATCAGGGCGGGTGCTCCTGGCGGTGATCAAATCGGCTTCTCTCACAGAGGTCCTACCCGGCGATACGGTCGTTTACACCATATCCTATCGTAACGATGGAAACAGCCCGGCGAACCAGACGACCATCACCGATCAGCTTCCGGAGGGGTTGCTCTTTGTCTCCGCCAGCGACGGTGGAACCTTCTCCGGCGGCGTCGTTAAATGGGATTTAGGAACGTTACCGGCCGATACATCCGGAGCGGTTCAACTGAGCGTCAGGATCGCTGACGGTGTGGCAGCCGGAACGGAGATATCAAACGTCGCCGTCATAGACAGCCTCGAAACCGATCCTATCACCAGCTCGCCTGTTGTGATCAGGATCAAGGGTCGAGCCTCACTCAAGGTTGAGAAGATCGGCTCACCGAGTCCTGTCCTCGCCGGTGGCGAGATCACATACACGATCTCATATGAAAATGAGGGCGATGCCTTAGCTGAAAACGTGATCCTCACAGATCCTCTGCCTCAGTTGACGGGTTTTGTCCTCGCATCCAACGGCGGCCTCTTCGATGCTGAAACAAAATCGGTAAGCTGGAACATAGGAAGGCTGGAACCCGGCGATAAAGGCAACGTTCAGCTCGTGCTCAAGGTCGATCCGAACGCGCCTGACGGCTCGATCATACGTAATGTGGCCTCCATCAGAGCTGACGGAATTAGCCCTGCTTCCTCCCCTCCAGCGGATATAACCGTCTATCGTGTGCCCTCTATGGAGGTGTCCAAGGAATTGACGAAGGAGGTAACGATTCACGAGGGTGAGGAGGCGGACATAGGATACATCATCAGATATCATAACGTCGATTCCGCTGTTGTGGCCAGAAACGTCATCATAACGGACGATATCCCCACTACGGTGGCCGTTTTCCTCAGCGCTACGGGAACCTATTCGGTCGAAAAGGAAGGCGATGAGGTCAAAAGGATCACATGGTCGCTGGGGGATATAAACCCCGGGGAGGGAGGAGAGCTCAGGATAACGCTTCGAACCAGGCCGACGATCAAAGCGAACGACGCTGTGGTCAACACGGGATCTATGAGAGGGGATAACTTCTCACCTCTTGCCTTCGCCGCTCCTCCTGTGGTGATCGTCAAAGCCGCTGCTCCGGCTCCGAAGCTGGAAATCGTTAAGACCGTGGATAAGCTCACAGCCAATCCAGGCGATACCCTCATTTACGTCATAAAATACCGGAACACAGGCAACGCTGACGCCACCGATGTGGTGGTGGAAGATGAGCTTCCGAATTGGCTTTCCTTAATCCCGAATACTATCACCCAGGGAGGCTCCTACAAAGAGGGTAAGATCACGTGGGAGCTCGGTCCACTGCCGTACGGCGGGGATTGGTATCAGGTTACGTTCCAGGCCAAGGTGAACGACCTAATCCCCAAACCTGAGATATTCATCCGCAACAGGGCGGCGATATATCAGAAGGGGATAGCGATCGAGCCTGAAAAGATCTACAGCGATTATGTCGAAACGAGAGTGCCTGGAAACTCAACCGGCCCATCGGTCTCGCTGGCCGCTGATCCAAATGAGATATTGGGGGATGGGAAGCAGACCTCCACTCTTACGGTCACGGTATATGCCGATGCTGAGCTGAAAAAGCCCCCACCTGCCGGCACAAAGGTAACGATCACCACCTCTCACGGCAGATTTCCCAACGGCGGACAGAGCATCGACCTGACGACGGATGAAAACGGCAAAGCGGTGACCCAGCTTACAGGAGACCTCGTCGGAGATACCTACATCGAGGCTCAGGCCGTGGCCGTGGCGGATACACCATACGGATCGGCAAGCGATACGGTGAAGATCATATTCTATCCCGGAGCGATATCCGGTTTGGTGACGGATTTCTCTAAGGGAAACAAGCCCGTCCAAGGTCTTAATCTGATAGCGCGCGATAAAGCGATGGTTCCGCTCAAACCCACCCTGACAGGGGAAGACGGGGGATTTATGATCTTCATACCGAAGCCTAACCTCTACACAGTGACTTTGGAGACTGTAGATAATTTGGGCAGGAGATTCCAGATCGGATTCGACGTAGATGCCAAAGAGGCCTTCGGAAAGGTCTACTATATCCCGAACGCCATAGCCGGACACTTGACCGACGCGACGACCGGAAAGCCGGTGCTCAATGCGAAGATCATGCTCAGAACCTCCACCGGAACCCCGATCGCCTCTACCTTGACCGACCAGAATGGCTCATATCTCTTTAAAGGGCTCACGCCCGATCTGTACACCGTGGAAACGATTGAGGTGCCAGAGGGATATAAACCGGCCGGATCGATTCAGGTTGATGCCAACCGGCGGGGACAGGCTGTGTTGAACGTGGATCTGAAGCTGGAGCGGGCCGTTGACATTAAAGTGACCAAATCGGTGGATAAAACCTTAGCCACTAGAGGCGATCTCTTGACCTATACGATCTCATACCTCAATACGGGCGGCCCGATCTCGGATGCTGAGTTGATAGATGAGCTGCCGCCGAACCTCGTCCTTGTTCAAGCCTCCGACGGCGGCAGGCTTGAAGGCGGAGTGGTCAGATGGACGTTGGGAGGGATCCCCACAGGAGGATCGGGAGATGTAAAGCTTGTGGTGAGGATATCCGATACGGCTCCTGAAACCTTCGTCCTCACCAACGTAGCTCTGGTGAGGAGCCTTTCCGATCTGACCCTGCAGTTCCGATCCACCCCCGTCCAAACCGTTGTCGGAACGGCTGCCATCACGCTCCAAAAGAAGGTCGATCGGAGCGAGGTCAAGCCCGGCGATGAGGTCACCTACACGATAAGTTACAAAAACACGGGGTCGCTCGATCTAAGCGGCATCACGTTGACGGATTCATTACCTCAGGGGCTTAAGCTGGTAAGCGCACCCGGGGCACAGATCGACGGGGATAAGATCTCATGGACCATCGATAAGCTTCAACCCAACACCTCCGGTTCGGTTTCATTGATCGTTCGGATCGAGGAGGGGATTTTGACGGAGAGAAACATAACCAACACGGCCGTGATCACCGTCAATTATCCCAAGGCACAGGCCCAATCCACATCACAGATCACCGTTAAACCGGAACGTAAACCCGTCCTTGAGCTGACCAAGGAGGCGTCGGTTCGGAGTGTCGTTCCCGGCGATGTGATAACTTATACGCTCAGGCTTAAGAACACCGGCTCAGCTCCGGCGACCAACGTGATCGTCACGGACCTTCTTCCGCCCCAGCTCGATTACATCGGGGCAGGAAATTACGATCCTTCAACTGGAAAGCTCACCATAGAGGTGGGAACCCTTTCAGCCCTAAGCGATGAGCTGACCTTCCAATATCAAGGCCGTGTGAGCTCGAATCTCATAGGGGAGATCAACTCCATAACGAATTCGGCGACCGTTACATGTGCCGAGGGCATCACCGCCACCGCATCTGCAGAGGTCAAAGTCGAGCCCCTTCTCTCGCTTCGAAAATCCGTCGATAGGGAATTCGCCTCTTCAAATGAGAACGTGACATATACGATCACGTATCGGAATGAGGGCGGGATGGCGAGCGATGTTATAGTGAGGGATACGCTTCCCGAGGGGATGGTGTTCGTCGGTGCTGAGCCGAAAGGGAATTATGATGAGGATTCAAGGACCGTATCCTGGACGCTCGATCAAATCAAAGCGGGGCAAAGCGGGGCATTGAAACTCACCGCTAGGATATCCCAAAATGCACTGGATGGTATGGTGTTCAAGAACATCGCCCATCTGACGTTCTCAGGCGGGAGGCTCGATTCGAATGAGGTTGCCCTCAGGGTGAGCAACCCAAGGCTGGTTCTCTCTAAACGGGCGAACGTCCAGTCGATCGGGCCGAACGAGGAGCTCAAATACGTTATTTCCTTCGAGAATAAAGGATCATCCGATGCCACTGATGTCAGGATAGTGGATAAGCTTCCGGATGAGTTGAGCTATAAGTCAGCCACGCTTGATCCGATAAACGCTAATCCGGAGAACGATAAGGAGATCATCTGGGATCTCGATGCCATCCCGGCAGGCGGTTCAGGAGAGATAGAGCTGACCGTTGTCTCCTCGGATAAACTCCCATCGGATGTGATAACGAACACCGCCTCGATAGAGTCGAAACAGACGGCCAAAGTCGAGGTCTCCTCAAGCATAAATGTCAGGCTCGAAAGTGCTCTCTCTTTCTCGAAGCTGGCGAGCGAGGCGAACCTGACGGCGGGCGATAAGTTCGAATATACCTTCCGGATACGCAATGACGGTCCTGCCGACGCCCATAACCTGAAGGTAACCGATCCGCTTCCTGGGGATGTCGAGTTCCTCAGAACCACCTCCGGCGGTCTGAGCTACGATCCGACGGAGCATACCGTCAGGTTTGAATATCCGATTTTGTCGGCGGGTGAGACGATCTCCGCTTCGTTTGAGGTCAGGGTCAAGCCGGACCTTTCGGAGATGAAGATAATCCAAAACACCGCCACGCTCATCTCCGATGAGGTGACGGGGCAAAACGCTTCAGTCAGCGTCTCGGCCACGCCGATATACATCAGGATCACTAAAACCGCCAGCCGTAGAACGGTGGAGATGGGCGATTTCATAACCTACACGCTCACGATCAGAAACATCAGCGATAAGGTTAGGGTTGAGGACCTTACGCTGACGGATGTGCTTCCGAATGCCCTCTCATACATCGAAGGGAGCGCGGAGTTGGACGGCAAGCGGATCGGCGATCCGATCCGATCAAACGACGATCTGGTCTGGAAGCTTGGAACGATTGAGCCTTTAGGAGAGATGAAGCTGATCTATCGGGTTGTTCTCGATCCGGGACTTTATTCGGGTGAGGTTTCGCTCACGAACGTCGCCTGGGCCGAAGGACTCGCCACGATGGTTCCCACATCGCCCGCTCCGTCCATGGCATCTGCGCCATCTGCTCCGCCCATCCCCACCAGAAGCAATGAAGGCAAGTGGACGGTCAGGGTCAGACGAGGCATATTCGCCGAAGAGGGCGTTATCATCGGCAAGGTCTTCGTCGATGAAAACGAAAATGGGTTCCAGGATCTGGGCGAGAAAGGCATGCCTCACGTCAGGATCATTATGGAGGATGGAACCGTTATCGTGACGGACGAGTTCGGCAAGTATTCGGTGCCTGATGTAAGGCCAGGATATCACGTCTTGAAACTCGATTTGGGCCAACTCCCCAAGGGTTATTCGGTCATTCACAGTTCCACCCGCGATGCGGGTGATCCGACCAGCCAGTTCGCTTATATGATGCCAAGCGGGCTTGAGAAGATAGATTTCGCCCTGAAATATTCACCTCAACCTGTTAAGATCGAACTTCCAAAAGCCCAGGTGATTCAGCCTCAACCCGAAAGCATATCTCCTCCAAAGGTAAGGGCTCCGGAGGTCAAGATATTACAGCACGTTCAGATCACCGTCGCCGCCCCCACGCTGGTTGAGCCTGAGCTTGATCCCAATACGCCTAAGTATGTATCGCCGCAGGAGCTTTGGGAGAGCAAGCAGAAACCCATCGAGAGGGCATCGGTTCGTCTGGAGACCCCAGCACCTATAATCATGCCGCCTGAAGATCCCCCTCAGATCAAGGTCGATTTCTCGATGTTCCAGATACCACCGGGCGACCCGAAACTGATCGTCACCGTGACTTCACCGGAACCGATAAAGGAGATACGAGGTAGAAGGCTGGATGATAGGGAGCTGAAGTTCAACATGGAGGAGGTAGGAAAATGGGTCGCACACTTCACCGTACCGTTTACCGCTCCAGATGGCCCTTATCCGTTCGAGATAGAGGTCTATGATCTGAAGGGAATCAGATGGGATTACATGACATGGGTTATGGTGGATAGCACCATACCGATCATCTACGGTGAGTTCTTCCCCAAATCGGCCTCACCAGGTAAGAAGGTGAGGCTGAAGGTGAACCTCCTGGTCGAGGCCGAGGAGGTGACGGCGAGGATAGACGGGCGAACGATGAAGCTCAATCAGATCAACCCATTCCACTGGTGGTTGGATTACACCATACCCTCTGATGCCAGGGTAGGAGCTCATAAGGCGGAGATCACCGTCGTCGCCAAGGAGGAGTTGATCAGGCTTAAGGGGATAGTTACCTACAGGGTGAGATGAAATGAAAGTGAAAAGCTGGATGGTTCTCATCATAATATTTTTCATCATAGTGATGGTCACCTCGGTCCAAGCCGGGGAGCCCGCCAGGATAAAGATCGAGGCGGAACCGCAGTCGGTTATAGCCGATGGTGTAAGCACGGTCAGACTGAAGGCAAAAGTGGAGGATGTCGAAGGAAAACCTGTTCCCGACGGCACGGTGGTCACTTTTCTCTCGGATAAAGCCCGATTGACGGGCATCGACTTGAACCCCGACGTGGAGGGGATTCAGGTTGCAACCAAGGGCGGGATAGCTCGGGCTATCCTGGAGCCCAGCCTCAAATCTGGAAGGGCAAAGATAACCGTCCGAGTTGGCGACCTCAGCGCGGAAACAACCGTAAGCTTTACCTCACCGGTTAAACCCTTCACCTTAGTGGCGCTGGGGACAGGGAAGATCTCACAGATGCAGACGAGCAACCGGGTTCCCTCCGGAAGGGATGAGTTCAAGGAAGGGCTCCAGCATGACGAGAAGCTTTCTCTCTTCCTGAAGGCGAGGCTTGAGGGCGGATATCTGCTCACAGGGGCTTATGACTCATCTCGCAGGAGGACGGACAGGCTTTTCAGGGAACTTGAGCCGGAAAGGCTTTATCCCATCTATGGCGACAGCAGCTCGATCTTCTTCGAGGCCGTTTCAAGCGCAAAGGGATATCTGAAGCTGGAGAGAGACCTCTCCTATGCGATGCTGGGCGATTATAACACAGGGATGAACCAGGTTGAGTTCGCCACCTACGATCGAGCCCTAACCGGATTGAAGCTCCACATCGATGAACCGAACCTCCGCCTAATCGGTTTCGCATCCCAGACCGATAGGCGCATCGTGCGAGATGAGATACCGGGTCAGGGGATATCGGGTTATTACTCCCTCACGCATTTCCCCATCATCCGGTTCAGCGAGCGGGTGAGGGTGGAGGTACGTGACAGGCTTCATCCCGAAAGGATCATCTCCAGTGAGCCGAAATATAGGTTCCTGGACTACGATATAGACTACAATGAGGGAACGATCCTCTTCAAACAACCCATCCCCAGGTACGACTCAGCACTCAACGATGTGGTGATAGTCGTGCTCTACGAAACCGCTGCCGAGGGGAAAAGAGAACTTGTGAGCGGCGGATATGGCGAGCTGTCCTGGGAGGACCCCGAAACGGGTTTGAGGGCCTCCATAGGAGGAACATATGTCAGGGATCTCAGCGATTTCAGCCGCCTCCATCTCAGCGGAGTCGACGGTTCGATGAGCCTTGGCGGGAACCTAGACGTCTCCGGCGAAGTGGCCTGGAGTCAGGCATATGACGAGGAGCTGATGAAAGATGTAGGTGGCGGTGCTTGGAAGGTGGAGCTCCGTAGCTCCCCCATGCCAAACCTCTCGATGGAGGGATATTACAGACAGGTGGACGATGCTTTCAGAAATCCCACTGCCTCCCCTGGAGAGCTCGGAACGACCAAATACGGCATTTCCTTAAGATACAGATCGCCCGTATACGGATCGCTCGATCTGGAACATTCCAATACCTCATTCTCCAGAAAACCGCTCATCCCAACCTATACCGGCCTGTTTTCCAGGTTGATTCTCACCTCAGTTTCCTACAGAGCGGAACTCGGTCGATATTCGTTGAGGGTTGGGGCGGAGGACGCCATAACCGAGGATCAAAAGGGTGAAACCGCTGAATCGCTGATGGGGATCGGCGAGCTGAAGGTCGAACTGAGCCCTAAGCTTTCAGCATCGCTCCTTCGTGAGCAGAACTTGCTTTCAGAGGGCACCAGGTTCCTCTCGACGAAAGGGACGTACCATAAGCTCCCTGGAGCGACGTTCGCGGGGTTCAGGTCAAGCGGAACCACCCTGGGGCTGGATTATACCTTCAGCCCAAAGCTCTCCGTTTACGCCAGGGGAAGAATTCCGGACGAGATGACGGATCTGAACGACGTGTTAGGCGTTATCGGCGTCAGAGGTCAGCCGTCAAAAGCGTTAAGCGCATACTCAGAATACAGAATAGGAGGTGGAATCGGAGGTGCCAGAGGACTCGCGACGATAGGATTGAGGAACAGGATAAGGGTGAGACCGGATCTCAGCTTGAACCTCTCCGCCGAGAGGGTTAGGGCGATAGATAACATCTCGGCCGTCTCAGATTTTGACGCTGCTTCCATCTCGCTGGAGTATCTGCCCGATCTGCCGATTAAAGGCTCTGTGAAATACGAGGCGAGAAAGGATGACCTTTCGATGTGGAATATGCTTCAGATCGGCGGGACAGCGAAGCTGAATGGAGGCGTCAGCATTATAGCCAGACACCGTTATACTGACAGACGGATGCGAGAGATACCAGGAGCACCTAGAAACACCCGGAATCACTCTATCGCCGGGGTGGCCGTAAGGCCCGAAAGGCTTAACTATCTGAACCTGTTGGCCAAGGTTGAGTATAAATCCGAGGTGGACGAGACGCTCAGGCCGAAGCTGGATTATGAGGTGATCATAGGATCGGTCGAGGGTGTGCTTCATCCGGCCAAACCCTTTGAACTGTTCGGCAAATACGCCGTCAAACGTGCGAAGCGTAAGGAGATGAACTTCGAGTATACCTCCACGACGGATCTCTGGATAGCAAGAGCTAGGATCGAACTGAACAGATACGTGGATGTGGCGGGAGAGTACAGATTGATGTATCAGCGCCAGCTCAGGAATTTCGAGCATGGTGCTGCCGGTGAGCTGGGTTTCTGGTTCATCAAAAATCTGCGTCTAGCTCTGGGATATAATTTCCTGGGCGGAAGCAAAGATAGGGATTTCCCTGAAAGTGAATACTGGACCAAAGGCCCTTATATGAGGATGTCGGTGAAGCTGTAGTCTCGATTTAATGCGATTGGCCTCAAAAACTTCCCGATGTTTTCCCTTCCTTAAAAATTCGCTTAAACTCCCTTTGAGTGTAGCAGTATCACCGATAGGAGACAGGAGGCAGGAAACAGGAGACAGGAATATAGATTTCCCCTGCCTCCTGCTTCCTGTTTCCTGTCTCCTTCCAACTCTGAGAAATAAGCACTTCTGACCTCTCAGATCTCTGCTACACTTAACGATAATATGAGCGTAAAAATTTTCTGTTGACCCCATCTCGAATCTCTGGTATAATAGATTCCCAGCGAGGGAATAGCCTACCCCCCTAATTAGATCCTGAAAACTGCCGATATTATGAGAAGAGAGGATTTCGCCTTTCCCGAAATATAAAAACCAGGAGGTAATCAAATGAGGTCAATTGAGAGATTTTCGACGGTTATCCTGGCCCTGGTGATCCTAGCAGCCGGGGCATGGGGACAATCCACCGTAACGCTTAAGATTCCGGACGTACAGGGCGCTCCTGGAACCGACATACGGGTCAGCGTGGATATAACCATTCCAGAAGGGATTGAGATTCTTTCCGGACAGTTCACACTGACATATGATCCCGATATTCTAGCGTGTAAGGAGGTTAAACCCGGCGCTTTTCTGACAGGCTACTCTACCCCTCCGACGGGCTTTGGTTATCGGGGTAGCGCAGGAGCTGAGAGCGAAGTAACGTCCTATATTGTGAGCAATGTGGAAAGGGATGAATCTGGAAATGAAATAGGAAGGGTGAACATCGCCTTCGCCGGAACGGGACCGCTCACCGCGGGTTCCGGTGAACTGATTAAGGTTAGATTTGGGGTGAAAAGGGTTTCTCAGGAAGGCAGTGAAACTAACTCAGATAAAAGTGAACAGCAAAATAACGGATGCGAGCTGAATATCGACCAGCCGCTTCACAACGAGGATATCATCCCTGAGGTCATCCCGGGCATGTTCACTCTAACCGGTGCACCAGGAGAGTATATACCGGTCAAAGTTATAGACAAGGAAACCTCGGACGTCATAGCCGGCGCAACTGTTGAGCTTAGGAATACCGATGGAGAGGTGGTATCCTCCGCTGTCACAGGGGATGATGGGATGTGTCAGCTAGCAGGAGCGGCCTCCGGGGAAACCTATCTGGTGAGAGCCTACAAAATACCGGAAAGCTCCGGCTATTTTCCCAATGTTATCAAGGACGTCACATTGGAAACCGGACAGGTAGAGATACCTCTCAAGAAAGTTCCGAGTATAGCACCGACCGATAAATCCGTCGACTTTTATGGAAACGCGACGTTTGACGATAAACCGCTGTTACCAGGGGATGTTATTCTGGCTAAGGACCCTGATGATGTCATATGTGGCTATTTCTT
>CAZHVH010000039.1:0-15922 GCA_964535855.1 uncultured bacterium | reverse complement strand
GTCCTGCCCAAAGGTATGGTGCTCCTTTACGTCGAACCGCGTAAGATAGAGATCATCAGGCGATGAATTTACGTCTTCGTTACAGGCGGATAGAGAGGAACGGCTCCGTATTGATCGCCTGGCCCACCCTGAAAAATCCAAAGGTGGTCGAGACCGGTTACTGCTACGGCCAAGCCGGGATCATACTGCCGTTATTGCGATTGGCGGAGGTGTTACCGCGAACTATATCGCTCAGAGGGCCGTTCCTGAAGGCGGAGGTTACAAGTTCGCGCTGTTTCATCCGCTCCCGCAGTAAGCGTTTTCAGTTCGATCCGCGGTTTAACTTTTATATTCGAGTCGGCAAATGAGCTGCGTGAGCTGTGGTTCCCATTAGGCGGCAAATCTGACGGACACCAACTTCGACACCCCGGCTTTCTCCATCGTCACGCCGTACATCGTCTCCGCTATCTCCATGGTTCTCTTGTTGTGGGTTATGATGATGAACTGGGTGTTCTCGGAGAAGCCCTTTATGAGCCTTGTAAAACGTAGCACGTTCGCCTCGTCCAGAGCCGCGTCGACCTCATCCAGAATGCAGAATGGGCTGGGTTTGAGCTTGAAGATCCCGAAGAGCAAGGCGATGGCAACGAGCGCCCTTTCACCCCCTGAGAGCATCGATATCGACCCGGGCTTTTTGCCAGGTGGATGGGCGATTATCTCAACCCCGCACTCCAGAACATCCTCTCCCGTCAACACCAGCTCGGCCTCTCCCCCCTCGAAGAGCTCCCTGAACACCCCTTTGAAGTTCTCGTTCACCTCGTTGAAGGATTCGAGGAATATCCTCCTTGAGGTGGCGTTGATCCTATTTATGACCTTGTAGATCGAATCCCTCGCCTCGACCAGATCGTCCCGCTGTTTCTTCATGAAGTCGAGCCTCTCCTTATGCTGCCTGTGATCCTCTATCGCTTTCAGGTTTACAGTTCCCATCCCCTGGATCTCATCCTTGATCTCCTCTATGAACCTCCCCAGCTCCTCATCTTCGAGCTCCGTCATAGCTGGCTGAGCCTCCTCGATGGGGAAATTGAACCTCTCCCTCACGGAGGTTCTTAGGTTATCCATTTGGATCTGGAGCTCGGTGTATGTCACGTCCAGCTCATGCTTTCTCGCTTCAATCGATGAGATCGATCGCCTGAGGTATCTGAGCCTACGCTCGGCCTTCTCCATCTCCCCCAACAACTCCTCCTTTTCCCGTCCGAGGGCTGCGGCTCGTTCGTTGAGATCGAAGAGGGTCTGTTCGAGACGTAGGAACTTATGCTGTTCCTCCTCGATTTTCTCAGCGATTTCAGCGTAAGATTGCTCCGCGGAGCGGATCGTCTCCCGAAACTCCTCGATTCTCTCCCCTATCCTGCTGCGTTCATCCTCCATCGACTTGATCGATTCCTCTATGCTGTGTATCTTCTCCCTGATGGTTGCAAGCTGGATCCTTTTCTCACCGCATACTCTTTCGACCTCTCTCCTCTTATCCATCTCCGATTCTATCTGTTCCGAAAGCCTCTGGGATTTCCTGTTGAGGGAGGAGTATTCCTTTTCGATCTCCTTTAACCTAGCATCTATCTCGGATCTTCTCCCTGATAGCTCCTCCAGGTCGCGTTTAACCACCTCGCCTTCGCTTCTCAGAACTTCCAGCTCCTTCTGAAGTCGATCTTGTCTTCTCTCCAGCGCCTGCATCTCCTTTGAGATCTCGGCCATCTGGATTTTCCTCTCCTGTGAGGAGGATATGATCTCCTGTTTTTCCTTCTGCAGCGCCGCTATCTTAGCCGAAAGCCCTTTCCGCTCGGCATCTTTCTCGCTCAATCGAGCGGAGAGCTTTTCAACTTTTCTCTCCAGCTCGTCGATCTCGCGTCCTCTGCTCAACAATCCGATAACATTTGATTTGCTGGAACCACCTGTTATAGCTCCAGATGCGCTTATGATCTCACCTTCCAGTGTTACGAGCCTACAGGCCGGCCTAAACCTGCGAGATATGGATATGGCGATGTCCAGGTTCTCCACGACGAGTGTGTTTCCCAGCAGATAATCGATGGCCACGCTGTATCTGGGGTCGAATGAGACCAGCTCGGAGGCCAATCCGATGACGCCGCGGTGATTCAACAGCTTCTCCCCGCCGGTAAATTTGCGTGCTCTGAGGATATCAAGCGGCAGGAAGGTTACTCTTCCCGCTCCCGTCCTTTTAAGCAGGTCGATCGCCTTCTGAGCATCCTCGGCGGTTTCAACTATGACGTTCTGTATGCCGCTTCCCAGGGCCACTTCGATGGCAAGCTCATATTCCGGCTCGGTCCTTATGAGTTCCCCTACGACCCCGCATATCCCATTGAACTCATCTGGGTTGAGCTCCCGCGCCTTCATCACAGCTCTAACGCCCGAATAGTACCCCTCATAGCCGCTCTGCAGCTCTTTAAGCGAGTTGAGCCTGGAGAGGCTTATCCCGAGGGACTGCTGTATACCCGATATCTCCGCCTCGAGCCTTCTGAGCCCCTTTCCCCCGGAGAGGATCTGCGATTCGATCTCCTTTAACCCGGCATCCATGCTCACCATCTCCGACTCGATCAGTTTCGATCGCCGCCGAAGCTCCTCGAGCTGCGCGTTTACCTCATCCATCTCGACTTTGAAACTCCCCTCATCGTTTGAAAGCCTGTTAAGTCGGTTCTCGGAGTATTCAAGCTTGGAGTTGATGGAGGAAAGCTCGTTCTGCAGCTTCGTTCTCTCATCGAAGAGCGAGATCATCTGGGACTTAAGGACGTCGATCTCGGAACGGGCTCGAGATACACTGGCCTCTATCTGGGAGATAAACGCCTCGTGGGCTTTAAGTCGACTGCTTTCAAGCTCTAACTCTATCTCGAGTTTCTTCTTCTCCTGTGATCTGGATTCTATAGTTTTGTCGATCTCCTCCAGGCGTTTCTCCACGAGCTCTATCTCATAGCGTGCCCGCTTCCTCTGATTTGATATAGCCCCCTGCCTGTCCTTGTATATGGCGATATTGCTTTCAGTTCGCTCTATCTCGGACTCGATCTTCCTTATCCTTCCCGATAGATCGGAGATCTCAGCGTCTATTTCATCCCTGCGCGAGTTGAGCCGAGCCATCGAGGATTCCAGGGACTCGATCTCGCTTATCCTCTCGGAGAGTTTAGATGAGGTCTCTTCGAGCTGCTTCTCCACCTCCGAGAGTTTACCTGTGAGATCGACGAACCTTCGACGCGCCCTTTCGATCTCGGCCGATCTGAGCTTTTCCTCGAGGTCCAGGTATCTGCGGGCTATCTCCGCCTGCTGGTGCAGGGATTCCGTCTGGCGTTCGAGCTCGATTATCACGTCATTTATCCTAGCTAAGTTTGCCTCCGTATCCTCCAATTTGCGCAGGGCCGCATTTTTGCGCTGCTTATACCTGTTTATGCCTGCTACCTCATCGAAGAGGAATCGCCTCTCATGCGGCTTGGAGTTCAGGATGAGGTCTATGTTGTTCTGCTCCATAAGCGAGTAGGCGTTCGCCCCTATTCCGGTGTCGACGAAGAGGTCGCGGATATCGCGCAGCAGGCATGGGGTGCCGTTGATGAAATATTTACTTTCGCCGGATCTGTGAAGCTGGCGGGCGATCTCCACCTCGGGCGAGTCCAGCGGCAGAAGTCCATCCTCATTCGAGAATCTCAGCGCCACATAGGCGTGATTTTGGGGCTTGCTATCGGTTCCCCCGTTGAAGATCACATCTTCCATCCGGGAGCATCTGAGCGATTTGGAGCTTTGCTCGCCCAACACCCACCGGACGGCATCGGAGATATTGCTCTTGCCGCATCCGTTCGGGCCTACGATGACGGTTATCCCTTTTTCAAATATCAGCTCCACCTCTTCGGCGAAGCTCTTAAATCCCCTGAGCTTAAGGCTTTTCAGGCGCATAAGATCAATCCCCCAATCTCTGTTATTTACGCATCTCCATGAACTTCAGTTTTCTGAGCCTTTCCCTTTCCATCCTAGAAGTTGAAGATCTGATCCAATCACGCACCACTTCGGCATCTGGCAGGCCATTGGCCTCTAAAACGGGCAGACTTGCTCTCCACATCTCCATGGCCTCTTCGGGATTTCCCCTAAGCAGGTATATCTGTCCGAGGGCCGCTCTGGTTATGGCCTCGCCCACTTTATCCTTAAGCTTGATCTTCAGCTGGAGGCTCTCGAAATAGTGCTTTTGAGCTTCGGCGTATTTCTCCTGAACGGCATAGATGTTTCCTAGCTCGTGCAGGGTTTCAGCCATACCGAGCTCATTATTCAACCTCCGATCGATCTCTAAGCTTTTGCTGAAAAACTCCTCAGCCCGTCTGTAGTTTCTCATCTTGCTCGAGACGATTCCCATCTCGTGGAGGACCACAGCTATTCCCTGGTTATCACCCAATTGCTCGTATAGAGCATGGGCATCTTTCAGATATGTCTGGGCTTCGTGCAGCCTGTTCATCTTATGTGACACCACGCCGAGCTTCCGTAGGACCTCAGCCATAGCCTTTTCATCCCCTATCTCACGCCATATCTCCAAGCTTCTCATGTAGAAATCATATGCGTCGCGCAGTTTATCCATTGATGCTGATATATCACCTATCTTCTCCAAAGTTTGAGCCATACCTCTTCTATTGCCTTCAAAATGATATTTCTCATAAGCATCCAGATAGACCTTCAAGATCTCCTCCCGGGCTTTCCGACCGGTTCCTAAATCTCCTTTCATTCCTCATCCCTCCCAGGATATCTAACCTTTACAAGACAAAGTCCGTGAGGTGGCACTGAAGGGCCGGCGGCCGATCTGTCCTTAGCCGCCAGAATCTCCGAGATCCTCTCCTCCGGATCGATATGTTCGATCACCTTTAACAGGGTCCCCACGATCGCTCTGACCATCCCCCGTAGGAAGGAGTCAGCCTCTATCTCGATTCTGATCAGATCTCCCTCTCGACGGCAAAGGGCCTCCATCACCGTACAGACGGGATTCTTCCTGCTGCTCCCCCTCCTCTGGAAGGAGGAGAAATCATGCGTGCCCTCCAGCACCTTGATCGCCCTGTTCATCAGGTTGACGTCCAACTCATATGGAACATGCCAGACATATCTCCTCATGATAGCCGATGGATATTCCCTGTTGAGGATCAGGTATCTATATCTCCGGCTCAAGGCGCTATATCTGGCGTTAAAATCCTCGTCCACCTCCTCGACGGCCGCTATCGCCACGTCATCCGGCAGGAGAGCGTTAAGGGCCCTATGAAGCTCTCCGGTTGAAAGCTCGGATTCGGTGTGGAAGTTGGCAACCTGACCGGTGGCATGCACCCCTGAATCGGTTCGACCGGCGCCGATCAATTTCACCTTTTCGCCCGTGATCTGCCATATAACATCCCTTATCATCCCCTGAACGGTACGTCCCTCCTTCTGTATCTGCCAGCCTATGAAATCCGTGCCGTCATATTCTATCGTCAGTTTAATATTTCTCACCTCTATCCCCTCAAATCGCTGTGTGATTCCGTATCCAGCACGGCCAACCTCGATATGAGATTTCCCCCCTCATCGAACCTCAATGGCTCCGGTCCGGAGATTATCTTCAGATCTTCCCTGCTTTTAGCCTCCTCCAGAAGCGGCTCAGAGATCTCGACCAGGTGGAGATGTAATGTGCTCCTTATATGAACGGCCCTGCACTCCCTTGGCTCGCGGATTCCGACGGTCGCAAAGGCTGCCTCGATAGCTTCTTTATCGGTATCAAGATAGACAGGGATCCTGGATTTTTGAGGGCCCAACGAGATGATGCTGTTGGTATAGGTCGCCCTGCGATCTATCTTGCCCACCAGACGGGCGGTGGTGAAATCCGCAAGTCCCATTCCCACCGCATTACCGTGGGATCTATCGGTGAGATCCAGCACCACGATTCTGAGGATATCGGGTTTTTCCGGCTCAGGCTCGAAATTCTGCATCATTCTACCTATGACGTTCGTATCCATTCCAGTTCCGCTTATGTCCTTACCCATCTTGTCGATAATCAGCACGTCCAGATCTTCAAACGGGAGCCTGCCGGAAAGCTCTTTTGCCTTAGCGAAGAGCTCCTCCTCCTTTTCTTCGATCTCCTCCGGCAGGAGCGCAACGATATCGGCGGTTTCCTCATAAGCGTTCTCTATGATCCCGATTCCAAATTTAACTTTACAGTTTCTCAATACCTCGCGTGCGGCCCATCTGACGGTTTTTTCGAAACCGTATTTGAAGAAGACTCTATGGTAGAGCTCGGCGCCTTTCCTCTTACCCAGCCCGATGGCCATCATCTTCATCAATCCACTTCCGATACGTCCCACGAAATCGGTATGAGGCTTTATACGGTTGAGAACGACTATTCCATCCGCTTCGGCGGCGAGTTTGTCGATGTAAACCGGTGATCCGTCCGGAAGCTGGCCGACCTTAAGCACATCCATCGAAGATCGTATCGGAGCACCGACGTTCCTCTCCGTTATGCCATAATCCTCTAACACGGCTCTCTGTCCTTCGGCTGTCGCCCCGCCGTGGCTTCCCATGGCCGGGATTATAAAGGGATGGGCGCCGATGGATTTAAGCTCGCCGATCAGCGATTTAAGTATGAGCGGCATATTGGCTATTCCCCTGCTGCCGGCCGTGATCGCTACGGAATCCCCCGAACAGATTTTCTCGTTAAACCTTATCCTCTCAAGCTCCCTTTTTATCCTGAGAGGGATATCCCCAACGACCGGCCTGGGGAATATCTGCCTGATCAGAAACATACCTGGAAGCTGCAACGAAAGAACCTCCCTGGGCGAACGAGAATTTCGTTTAGATAATACAACATGAATCCTATCATCGCAAGGTTTTTAGGCTTTTGCTGCCATTGCAATGATAGGCGTGAAATGCTATAATCCTAGGGCTTTAAGGCGCTGGAAACATAGGAGAGCCAGATGGTTCTATGCAAGGTAGTTGGAACAGTCGTAGCGACGCGCAAGGATGAAAAGCTCGTGGGCGGGAAACTCCTGGTCGTCCAGGAGATAGACGTCGAGTGTAATCCCAAGGACAGGTATCTAGTGGCTATGGATTCGGTGGGAGCCGGCGTGGGGGAGGTGGTATTGGTCGTCACCGGAAGCTCTTCCAGATATACCCCCCTCACCAAGGAGAAGCCGGTCGACGCTGCCATCACGGCCATAGTCGATATAATCGAGGTGCATGGCGAGGTGAAGTACAAAAAGGGAAGCTCTGAATGAAGCTCATCTGATAAGCGTCATCCTCCGTCGCCAGAGTTTCCTTTCACCCTTTGAATCCGCCTGAAGGATGTAGATGTAAAGCCCGCTTGAAACCTCTTCTCCGCTCAGGTTCCTCCCGTCCCATCTGACCGCCTTCCCTTTGGATAGGTAGGTTCCTGCCTCGCATCTCCCCATTTTCTTCCGCCATACCAGCCTTCCCGAAAGATCGTATATCCCGATCGTCACACTTGCCGGCTCATCGAGGATGAAGGGTATCCAGGTTTCGGGGTTAAAAGGATTCGGATAGTTTTGAAGCAGACACGATTTGATCTCGCCCCATCTCATGGGCTTCTGCGAGGAGATCGTAACATGCCCGGGGGCAGCTTGAACCGGATAAAATCCCGTTCTCCTTCCATCTCCTCTCGGCATTCCCCACTCGACCGATTCGGGTGTGAAGGGCGTTTTAAGATCCCAGACGTTCACCTGTGATCTATCGATATAACCCCCCATCGTGGAGACGGCGATCTCCATATCGCCATCTCCGTCCAGGTCTCCTACAGCCGGGGTGTTAGCGAACTTGTAACCGACCAGTGGGAAACCGGAGATGAGCTTACCGTTTGACTCCAGTCCGTAGATCAACCCTATATCCCCTCTTACGGCTCCAAGGAGCAGCTCCGGCTTTTGATCTCCATCGAGGTCAAGGATGAGAGGGATGGTGTAGGATCTATCCTCCAGTTGGACCGGGAAACCATCCATCAACTCTCCATCAGCTTTCCAGACGCATATCTCACCGACCTCGTTCAAGGCGGCTATTTCGGGTGATCCGTCGCCATCAAGATCACCGGCGGACAATCCGCAGACCGTTGTGCTCGTTCGGTTCATCCAGATAACCTCGCCGGGGTCATTCATCATATAGACGTTCCCCTCTCCCGAGGAGAAGACCACTTCGATCGAGCCATCCCCGTTAAAATCTGAGACGATCGGCGATGCATATCCACAGCCATCGGGAGGAGCGAACTTCCACAGTTCCTCTCCGCTGTGTGAGATGGCGTGAATATTCTTCCTCGACGGGATGATCACGTCCGGAAATCCGTCACCGTCGAGGTCAGCTATCGCCGGTGAGGCAATAAATCTCTCCTTAGAGACCTTCCAGACCACCTCTCTTTCACCTTCCGGGCCGATGAGATCGATCGTTCCATCGGAAAGGGGTACAACGATCTCCACCCTGCCATCTCCGTCCATGTCAGCAGCCGCCGGGGATGGATAGATCTCGGAGCTAAATTCCGCCCTCCAAAGTATATCCCCATCTGAATTTAGGGCGTAGAGCAAGGCTCCGGCAGCGACTACGATTTCCGGAAGCTCATCCCCATCGAGATCAACCATAACCGGTTCGGATCTTATCCGACCGTTCAGGTTTCGATCCCACATCATCCTCACACCGCCGAGGTAGGATCTAACCTGGATTTCACCTTCAGAGCTCGTCACGATGAGCTCTGGGATCCCGTCACCCGTCAGATCGGTCATCAGTGGTGAGCCGATGGAATCGCCGTCAAGCTCGAAGGGCGATCCCTGCATCTGTCGCGGCAGATCCTCCTTATATCGTCTCGGAACTGCGGAGATCTCCTTTGAAAGCTCGCTCTCGTTGCCGGAGGTGTCGAAAGCGGAGACGGCTACATAGATCTCAACTCCGTTTTGAAGCCCATCTATCAGATATTTGGTCGATCCCTTAACGACGACCGATCTCATATATCTCCCCGGTTCATCTCCCCAATGTACCTTGTACCCGGCCACATCTGGCTCAGGACATGGTTTCCACTCCGCCATTATCTGGCCGTCATCCGGCAGGAGCCATAGTGACCTTGGGGGTAGTGGCGGGGCAAGATCCAATCCCTCGGCGTCGGGCACTCCAATCATCTCCTCAGAAGGAGAGCTTTTAAATCCGCTCTCGTTATAGGCAATAACGCGGATCCTGGCCGGTTTCCCATTTTCCAATCCGTCGATGATGTGCTCTGTCTTATCGCCAACGTCTATCCTTCTTTCATCTATCTCCAGGATATATCCTGCTGCTCCTTTTACGCTCGTCCATCTGATCTTAAGCTTTCTGTTATCTGGCTCAATTGAGATCAGAGAAGGCGAACGGGGTAAGTTCAGAAGCTCCGGAACCCTTATCTTCCCGTATCCCCACAGCCTATCCCAGCCCGGCTTGCCCATATCGAGCGAAGAGATGATGATCAGCAGCTTGACCTGGGAAGGCGTCAGGTCGGGGTGCCTCCCCAGTAGAAGCGATATGGCGCCGGAGACATGCGGGGCGGCCATGCTTGTCCCTTGAAATACCACGTGTCTCCCATCGGGAAGGATATCGTTAGGCCTCTGCCAGCTCACCCCCGATAACGCCGCTCCGATCATCTGTCCCGGCGCGGCTACATCCGGTTTTCTCCCTCCATTCCTCAGCGGTCCCCTGCTTGAAAAGTCCGATATCCGGCCGATATGTGCGTAATCCACGACGGGGTAGTCACCCTTTATATTGGGCCACGAGTTCGTCACGGCATATGATGCCACCGCGATCACATCGGGAGCAGAGGCGGGAGAAGCTATGGTCTTCTCTCCATCCGGTTGAATGCACATTCGATCCATCCCAGGAGTGAATATGGTGGGACCGACGGCATAGGCGTCGAATCTCACGCCAGCCCCGTCCAGCTCCAGCATGAACTCCGCCCTATCGAGCGGCAGACTCATATCCCCTCCGTTCCATATCCAGACCTGGATGCGATTCAGGTCGGGATAGAGCGGATGTGGAGAATCCGATCCGATGTAAACTCGGGCGCCTCTCAGCATCCCCTCATCAACTGACGTGGATATGAAGCCGCCGGGTTTTACCCATCCGTAATCTATGAACCCTCCTCTGCCGTCAGGCACCGACAGCTTAGCTTTTATCGAATCGGTCGAACTGTACCAGATCTCAACCCTGAGATATTCCTCGTCGGGATCGGCCGTGAAAGAGAGGTAGGGATATCTGCCGTTTTCAGGAGGTGGAAGCCTTCCCCCCGCGTGGATCGGATCATCACCATCGTTTCCAGCCCCAGCCACCGCTGCCCTGCCGCTTTTGCCTTTAATGATCTCCTGAATGCCTTGATCTAGGAGTGATCTCCCATCGTGTGGTCCTTCCTGCCCTCCAAACGACATGTTAATGACCGCCGGCATCCCCAACTCTCTCGCCCTTTCAAACACGTAATTTACGCCATCGATTATCTGGTCGTCGAAGAGATAGGATTTAACGACTATGATCTGAGCACCAGGAGCGACGGAGGAGGCTACGCCGGAGACATGTGTGCCATGCCCATAGGTATCCATCTCGCGGCAGACTCCGGATTGGATCTCGGCCCTTGACCATTCCGAGCCATAGCCGTAATCAGCGGGTTCCTTGCCGGGTATGGTGACCGTCTGATCCCAGATGTAGAGGATCTTGGACGATCCATCGGGATTGGTGAAGTCGGGATGTGACCAGTCTATGCCGGTATCTATCACTCCGATGATCGTTCCTCTACCGGTGAAAGCAGGATCGGACCGATGAGCCAGATCCGCGCCTATATCCTTTATGTTCCCTCTGATCCACTCCTGACAGGGCTTCAATCTGATAGCGGGCTGGACGAACAGAACATGAGGCGACGTGGCGAGATCAGATATTCGAGATAGAGCGATCTCAGCCGAGGCAATGGTGCCGGTGATCGTTCGTATCTTCGCTCCCGGAAGACGGTCGATCGGACCGGAGAGCTTTATCAGCACCCTTGCCACGCCGTCATGGACGAAATCCAGCCTCTCCACCCGCTCGGGGGGGAGCTGAGAGATGGCCAACAGAAATCCGTCGATCCGCTCTGAAGGCGAGTTGACCGATGATATCGCTATCAACAGGGAAAGGATCAAAACCATCTTTCCATCAGCCTTTCGGCGATCTCCCCGATCCTCCTGTTAGCAACTTTAACGTTATCTCTGAATATCCTCCTGAGTTCACTCAGCCGGTTTGAGGGGGCGATTCTGGCGAAGCTGTAAATCGCCTCGAGCCTAACGATAGGTTCGGGATCGCTTTCGGCGATAGCAAGCAATATATCGCATGCCCTTTCGTTAGCGCCTTCGTCCTTTTCCCTCATCCCAAGCTGCCAAAAGGAGGAGAGCGAGTAGGCTATCCTTCTACGAAGTTCGATGCTTCGGGTTCGACGGTAAAGCTCATAGATCGGCTCGATCAGGGATGGGCCACATGCGATGAGAGCTTCGGGCAGGATGGCGAGCTGTCTATATACGTTATCCCCATCGATCGTCCTTTCGATCATCCTTTTGGCAATCGCATATCCGGTGATCTCCGGGATGATCGACATCGATTTTAAAGCGCGCATTCTGAGGATCGGCTCCCTCTGAAGGGCCACCACATTTGCCAGAAATCGGAGAACCGGACGGGCCCATTCAAAGAGCGTTCTGCCGATATCGGCGACCGCCGACATATTGATAAGCCTTTCGTTCATCCCCGCCTTGTCGTCGCAGATCACGCAGCCGAATAGGTCGAGCACCCTCTGCTGCAGAACGGGGTCTCCCTTTCTGAGTGAGAGGATCATCTTGAACCCATCGATCCACCACCGTTTGCCCTCTTCGGATCTGTAATATCCGATGAAATCGGCGTGAAATCTCTCCGGATCTATCGTCTCGATCCCCCAATCGGGAGGCAGCTCCACGGCGAGTCTCATAGCATCGGTCCATCTTTCAAACGGCGTCTCCGCCTCCGGACATCTCCCCACCAACTCCGATATCCCCCTGATCATATCCTTCGAGAGGGTTCGTATACGCCAGATATATCCTAGGTCGTGAACCAAGATCGGTGTGGCTTCAACCGGGAACCTCCCCTCTTCTATCCACCCCTTAATCCTCTTCATTCCCCATCCGGATCTTACAAACGCCCTGACGAGCTCGCATTTCTCCTCAGGCGAAAGGGCCTCTACGTATCCATCGATGAATCGGATCACCTCCTCTCTATATCCGAAGAAGAAAACCAGATCGTGAAGCGCCCAACGTCGGATGAGCCTCATCGTCTCCTCTGGACTCCCGTATCGGTCTGAAAATCTGAGCCTGTCGATCGATACCTCAGCCAGGGAATTGAGGAGGGCTTGGACGTGGGGTATGATCCCCTCATCCCGAAATATACCGCACAGTTTCGCCAATGCGCTCCATCTCAGTTCTATAGGCAGATCGCCCCTCAGCCCAACCTCTCTGATCTGGGGAAATCCTCTATCGGGCAAAATCCACCCCATCATACAGAGCGCCCTTGCCCGGAGTGATGCGTCTCCGGCCTCGATAAGCGGTTTCAGATGCGAGACCACCCTCTCCTGGATATCGGGGTTGCTCCGCATGCTTGAACCTAAGATCATGAAGGCGTGATTGAGGACGGATGATTTGATCTCATTCATCGGCTCTCTATTGGATAGATACTTCATCTCGGACATGAATCTGATGATGAAGGAGAGAACCTTGTCGAGGTGTAGCTTTTTATCTCTATCGGGTAGATGTGCGAATTTCTCGAAGGTTGCCCTTATCAATGCCAGCTCCAGAAACGATGGCAGATCATCCTTATTCTCCAGATGACTTAAAACCGCCGGGACGACATCCCCGCTCATGATCAAATCCAGAACCTTCAGCCCCTCTATCAGAATCTCGAACCTCTCCACGGCGAGATGATCGATGAGAGCGGTTATAATCCTGGCCCTGAGGTCGGCGGGGAGTTCGCATTCTAAGATCGATTCCGCTGCGAGGGCGGTCCTATAAAGATCGGATGGATTGAAGACAGCCTGGACGTATTTCTCGGGATCGAGAACAAACCCGGATGAGATCACGACGGCATTCCTCGCATTCGTCCGATCGAGGAGGTCCACCTGAATCGTCCTATCCTCATTCCACTTACGGGCGATCCACTCCGCTGCCCAGTAATCCCGAATCTCATCGTGTATAAACTCGAATCCCTCCTCTTTCACTCGTAGAAAAGGCAAGGATGAGATCGCTTCCAAGTATATGAGGATCGAATCTCTATCCGAGCGACCCCTCTCAAGTTTACCTATGGGGATCATCTCCGGCGTTCCGCAAAGGTTGTAGACCCTCTCACAGGCCCACCAGGGTGGGAAATAACCTCTAGGCTTTATCTCCCTCTCTATCCAGTTCTCGACAACCTTTGCCGCCTCGTTGAACGGCAGCTCCGATCTTCCATCCTTAAGGCAATGTATCCCCAGCTCCTCGAGGGTTCGACGAAGCATTAAATCGAGGTTATTCGATGTGATCCCGACCTTATCCAGCCTCTTCTCCATGTCCGGCAATTCATATCTCATCCAGTTCTGGAGGGCGGATCTGTAAAGTGATGAGCGTCTCGAACACGGTATAGTTTCCTCATTAGACCTGAGGTAAGATCTCATCAAATGTAGCAGGATCGGCAGATTAACCCTGCCCGGATTAAACCCCAGGAATCTCCTGATCTCCTTCTCCTCCGGTGGCATGATTCGGTATATGACCCAACTGGGCGGCAGGTTGGTCACGATGGAAAGCCATGTGTAGGATCTCATCGCCCCGAGACAGAGCCATCGATCGAAGGGCGGTCTTTCAAGTGAGGAGATTATATCGCCGATCCTATCGGCAGCGACGTCGAGGTCATCGAGAAGCAGTAATACGCCGGGCGTATAGACGAGATCGTGTATCTCCTCGCCTGTGATCTCCGCGATCGCCTCTCCGATATCCCCTCCATGTCTCAAGATCTCCTCAGCCCTCAAGTAGACGGGAACGAGTTGAATCTCCTCCCCGTTCAGATCCACTTTGATCTTCCCCTTTGAGGCGAGGGCGAATATCCTCAGAAGCTCGACGCTCTTCCCCGATCCGCCGTCTCCGACGATCAACACGCGTCTGTTGTTGATGATCGCTTCCTCGGCGGTAATAGGTGGACCGTTGGGATCATTGGCGAGAACGAGGTTCAACCGCATGTATTCCCGATCGAGGAAATCCTCAAAGGGCATCCCCTCACAGCGACAGGTCAATATGGCGTTCGGTATCACAGCGCGCCGGACATGGCGTATATGCTCGTCAAAGCAGGTGGAACGGATTTTAAGGTCTGAGATCACAACCGATCCATCGGGTATCCTACCCCTTTCCCTCCGCCATTCAGACTCGGTTAAAACCCAGACGTTAAACTCGGGGTGAAAATATGGGGAGATAAACAGGAGTTTCCCGCGCTTCAGATCGGAGAGGATCAAGGACTTGGGAATTGAAACGCCGAATCGGGATAAAGACTCCTCCACGATCTGCAGTTTATCCCTCCATCTCTCGCACAAGACGGGAATAGGTATGGGGGGTAAAGATGGATCTGATCGGCGGAAGCTAAGTCTCTCCCCGGCGAGAAGGGAGGCGATCTGAAGGACGGTTTCTCTTTTATCGCCTCCCGCCTTTTCCAGATAGACCCCATTTCCGCCCCTGGAGATCGCCCTCTTAAGAGCTGGGAAACTCGGCGATTCGGAAGAGGAGGAAACGCTTAAAGCGTTCAGATAATCGACCCATGGCTCCACGAGGAGCGAGGATAGATCCGGCAATGAATCAACGCCCATAACCTGAAGCCTACCCCAGCAACTCTCCTCAGCTTCTTCGAGATTTCTCCTGGGGACCACGACGGCGTTTATCCTGTTCTCCTTCTCCACTCCGCGGAGAACGGCTTGAACCTTAGCCCGTATATCCGACACGGGCAGGACACGCCCCATTCCATCTAAAGCGCCTGTGACGGCGAGATCACCCGGTTCCTTGAAACCTATCTTCCGACCCATAGCAGCGGCTTCGATGGCGATGGCAACGGCCAGACCCATTGAACCCCCATGAAGCTGGGCGTTCTGGGGGATGCCCTCTATAGATAGATAAGCGTCGTAGCTCTCACCTATGTCATAACAGGCGAGCTTATGGGCCATATCGAGTGAGCTGCGAAATCCCTCATCCTTAATCCTCTTGGATAGCTCTAGTTTCCCCTCACCTTCTGACGGCCTGACCAGCACATTCAGACGGAAAAGCTCTCCTTCGCCGTTCAGGTTCACAAGCGGCACCCAGAGGGAGAAATTCAGGGAGGATGAGATCAGATGGACGGCTATCGTCGCCGCTGTTCTGGCCGTCTCCTCTGTGGTTCCCCTTTTGATCAGCTCCCGATGTAGATCTGACCCCATCTTAACCTTAAAGCTCTCGAAAGGGGGGAGATCCAGAGGCAGGAGAGAGGCGAAGTCCTCCAGGAGATCGAGCAGATGGGATCTATTCAGGAGATCCGCCATCGCCGACACCCTGATTTCGTTCTGAACAAACTGCCTTCGTAGATTCGGATCGTCAAGGGCTACCCTCTGGAGATAATCGATCATGCCTTCTAAAAACTCATTATGTGGGAGAAGGGAAGCGAGATCATAGGCGAGATCCGGCCCATGTCTTTCCATGCAAAGTTTCAGCGTTCGATGAAGAAGAGAAAAGGGGGATGGACGATCTTGAAACAGAAAACGACACAACTCACGTCCGTTCACCCCCCTCCTCAACCTCACAGGGTATGAGGGTCTTCCTATCTCCGAGGGCTCGAAGACCCAATCATACGATCGGTTCTCTCGGCGGTTCGATGAAGATATCCAGTTCCATTTCCTCGATCTCATCGGGGAAAGACTCCGGCAGTA
>CAZHVH010000038.1:0-15947 GCA_964535855.1 uncultured bacterium | reverse complement strand
CCCCGGACCCGATCGACTCGGTGGTCGTCCTCAAGATCAAGGGCGAGCTTGAGGTCGATCAACCATCATAGAACGTTACAAGGAAAAAGGAGCGAGGAACGAGGAACTAGGAACAAGGATCTTCCTCTCCGCTCCTTTTTCCTCGCTCCTTTGTGCGTCGCGCGTTCAAACGTTTAACGTTCCAAATGACGGCGAAGCCAAATGGCTCTTTTATCTCCTTCCTGTCTCCTGTTTCCTGTCCCTTGTCTCCTTGCTTGAGAGAAATCGTTATATTGACATCGGCTAGGGGAAGGGATAAAATAAAACGCAGGCGGGATTCGATAGAAGTTGACCCGCCGGTGATATCTTCGAGAGGGTATGGGGGAATGAAGGGGAGATCAATCCTTTCAGCGGTTTGTCCTCTAATCGCCGCTCTATCGTTGAGTTTTACCAACGTGATTTATGGGGATGAGGTAACCTTCCCCGACCCGAACCTCGAGGCAGCGATAAGAGAAGCGTTAAACAAGCCGGAAGGGCCGATAACGGATGAGGATCTAGCGGGATTAACGGAGCTCGATGCGTCCAGTAGAGGGATTACCGATCTCTCAGGCATCGAGAATTGTTTGAATCTTCAATCGCTATATTTGGGCGACAATCGGATAAGCGATATAACTCCCTTGATATCCCTAACAGGGTTGGAATCCCTGTCTCTGAGCATGAATCTGATAACGAACATAGATCCCCTGAGAAACCTGGTGAATCTGGAAAATCTAAGCCTGGGGAGCAACAGGATATGGGATCTGACCCCTCTAAGCGGCCTGACGAAGCTTCGCAGCCTGAACCTGTGGGCGAATGAGATAAGCGATATAACCCCTCTTTCCAGCCTGATCAATCTCACATCCAAGGATTCATCGGCATATTGGGACGGGAGGAACGAGATGGGGGAGAGGGTTGCAAGCGGCGTCTATATCTACCAGCTCCGGGCCGATGGGAAGGCGTTTGCGAGAAAAATGGTTATCTTGAAATAAAGGGGACAGGAAACAGGTGACGGGCAATATGTCGGAAAGGGGAGATGCTTCAGTGATTGATAGGAAAATACTGGATGCCGCATCGAAATTGGGGGACCCCTATAAAGTGCTGAACGATACCCTTAAAAGCTATCTGATCAGACAAATCGTCGAGCTGACCCAGATTATCCGGAAGTTCGAGAAAAAATACGGGGTTAACTTCAAGGAGTTCGAAGGGAGAAACCTGCTTGATCAGCTCGGACACACTTGGGAGGTCGAAGAGGATTACTACGAGTGGGATCGAGCTGTAACCGAGCTTGAGAGGTTTGAGGAGATATTGATGGAATTGGAATGAGAGGGATAAGGGAGTTCGAAGAGGAAGTCTTCGAGGCTATTAGAACCAGGAAATACGTTGAGTTACCTCCTGTGATATGGGAACGCGGCGTGGCTACTATCAAGCTGAGATTCCGTATCAGAGGTGTGAGAGGTGGTTTTCTGCAGTTCTATTACAACCAAGAGAATAGGAAGCTCTCCTTAGCTTTTGTAATCGGAAATAACAGAGTATACGGTCATGATTACATCCCTGCTTACGGTTGGCATAGACATCTATTCCCCTCAGGGAATCACGATTATTCGGAGAACGGTCGGAGATCAGTGACTGTGGATGAATTTATGAAGGGAGTCGACGAGATTTTAAGGGATATGATGGATAAAGGATGATCTTTTGAGATTGATCAAAACCAGGCTTCCATCCGCAAGAAGAGCCATATCGCCTGGGAGAGAGCCATAACACTTTCTCGATTATGAAAATCAACGGCGTCATAGATTTCCACGTCCATATCACCCGCGGTCTCGATGACTGTCGGACGATGGTGGAGGCGGCTCGGCGAAGCGGAATAGACCTGATATGCGTATCATCCCTCGGCGATAAGGGCTACATTCATAATCCTTCCCCAGATCAGTTCCGCTCCGCCAACGATTATGTGCTTAGGGCGATGGATGAGTTCCCCGATAGGGTCATCGGCTTCTGCTACCTCAACCCGAACTATCCCGATGAATCCATCGAGGAGATGGATCGATGTATCCTGAAGGGCGGGATGAGGGGCGTGAAGCTATGGGTCGCCTGTAAAGCCAGCGATCCGAAGCTGGATGGGATCGTAAGGCGGGCGATGGAGCTGGACGTTCCCATACTTCAGCACTCCTTCAACAAGTCCACCGGAAATCTCCCAAACGAATCGCGGCCCGAGGATGTGGCCGAGCTCGCCAGGAGGTTTCCCCAGGCGAAGATAGTGATGGCACATCTCCACGGCAACGGATATAAGGGCGTGGCGGAGGTGGCCGATCTTAAGAACGTTTTCATAGATCTCTGTGGCAGCGATCCCGAATCCGGACTCGTCAAATACGCCGTCGAGGTCCTCGGCGCCGATCGGCTCATCTTCGGCTCAGATGCGCCCGGCAGAAACCCCTCCGTTCAGATGGGTAAAGTCCTGGGCGCCGATATATCTGAGGATGAAAAGGGGAGGATACTCCGCCATAACGCCGCCCGACTGCTCAAACTGGATGGCGGAGATGTGAAGCTGTCCCGGCACGTCCGGCTAAGTTATCCGAACGCCGTGGACGTTAACGCGTATCTCGGCGAATACCCCTTCAGGCCGATCCTGTATCGCAGCGCCCAGGAGCTTGTCGAGCAGATGAGGAGATACGGGATCTCCCAGGCCTGGGTCTCTCCCATAAGGGCGATCTTCGAGGACGATCCGAGGGGATCGAACAGGGAGCTTCTAAATGAGATCGCCCGATATCCACAGCTTAAACCCGTCGCAGTCATCAACCCCGCCATGGCAAACTGGAGGCGCGCCTTCGAGGAGGCGGTTCGCTCCGGAATACATGCCATCAAGCTCCATCCCAACTATCACCGTTATGCCCTCAGCTCCCCCAGGGCATCCGAGCTTTTGAACGAGGCGGGCCGCGTCGAGATGCCGGTCATCATTCAGCTCAGGATTCAGGATGAGAGGACACAGAATCCGGCCATGATCGTGGGGGATTCGGATGTCGATCGGGCAATCGAGGCCGCTAAGGATGCTCCGAGGACAAAGGTTATCCTCGGAGGGGTTAAATGGAGCGAGCTCGTCAGGATCGCCTCCGCCGTCAGGTCATCGCCGAACCTGTGGGTAGATATATCCTCCCTGGAGAGGGTCGATGAGCTGAGGGAGGCCGTCAAGATTGTGGGATCGGAAAAGCTCCTCTTCGGAACGCATGCCCCCTTCTATTACATCGCATCGGCGGTTTTGAAGGTGGAGATGTCTGATATAAGCGATGCAGAGAAGGAGAGGATACTCATGAACAAGGTTGACCGCTAGGATGTGGATTTTGTATAATTGTTAAAGCAGGACCTTTGTCTTTAGCTTGGATCTTTCTATTGACAAAACCAAAGGGATAGGGTATCTTATAAGTGCGATTTTTTCTCTAGGAGATAAATAGCTCATGTTCGAGAGTTTAACCGAGAAGCTCCAGAACACCTTCAGGAAGATAAGGGGACAAGGTAGACTGACGGAGAAGAACATCAATGATGCACTGCGCGAGGTAAGGCTTGCTCTGCTCGAGGCGGACGTGAACTATAAGGTCGTGCGGGATTTCATCGGGAGGGTTAAGGAGAAGGCGATCGGTCAGGAGGTGATGCGGAGCCTCACCCCCGATATGTTGATAATGAAGATAATAAACGACGAGTTGACGCAGTTGATGGGGGGGGAGGTTGAGAGACTTCGGGTAAATCCGAACGGTACCACCGTTATAATGCTGGTTGGCCTTCAAGGTTCGGGCAAGACCACCGCTGCCGCTAAGCTGGCTAAAAGGTTCAAATCGGAGGGCAAAAGACCGCTTCTCGTTGCGGCGGATGTGTACAGACCTGCTGCGATCAAACAACTCCAGGTTCTGGGCGATCAGATAGATGTGCCCACCTTCTCGATGGGGACGGCCACGAAACCCGAGGACATATGTGAAGCCGCCGTAAGACATGCTCGAAATAACGGATACGACTTCGTGATAATAGATACCGCCGGAAGGTTACACATCAACGAAGAGCTGATGCAGGAGCTGGAGAGGATCAAAGGGAGGATAGAACCCCATGAGATACTGCTTGTGGCCGATGCGATGACCGGCCAGGACGCTGTGAACGTGGCCAAGGAGTTCGACGAAAGGCTGGACATCACGGGCGTGATACTGACCAAGCTGGACGGGGATGCACGTGGTGGAGCGGCGCTGTCCATAAAGGCCGTCACCGGTAAACCGATAAAGCTCGCCGGAGTGGGCGAGAAGCTGGACGCCCTGGAGGAGTTTCATCCCGATCGAATGGCTTCCAGAATACTCGGTCGCGGGGATCTGCTGACGCTTGTCGAAAAGGCCGAAAGGGCGATCGATGAGGAGAAGGCGAAACAGCTCGAGAAAAAGCTGATCGAGAAGCGGGAGTTGGATTTTGAGGATATGCTCGAACAGATAAAGCAGATAAAGAAAATGGGCACCTTGGACCAGTTGATCGATATGATCCCGGGCCTGGGAAAGTTAAAGGGCAAAGGGCTTCAGGCCGATGAGGAGCAGTTGAAAAAGGCCGAGGCGATAATAAACTCGATGACCCCTGAGGAGAGGAGGAATTACAGGATAATAAACGGCAGCCGCAAGCTCAGAATCGCTCGGGGGAGCGGCACTTCCGTCCGAGATGTCAACAGGTTAATCCAGCAGTTGATACAGACAAACAAGCTGGTGAAACAGTTGACCGGCGTCGGGTCAAAGAAGGCCAGAAGAAAGATGAAGAACCTCTTCCCATTCACGATGTAGGAGGTGATAGGTTGCCCGTTCGAATCAGGTTACAACGCGCGGGAAGGAAAAAACGGCCCTTCTATCGGGTTGTCGTCGCGGATTCCAGAAGCCCGAGGGACGGGCGGTTTATCGAGAAAATAGGATATTACGATCCAATACCCGATCCCGCTGTCGTGGTAATCGACGAGGAAAGAGCGATCAGGTGGCTGATGGTGGGTGCACAACCCACCGATACGGTCAAAAGCCTGCTCTCGAAACTCGGCATATGGGCCAAATTCACGGCACTTAAAGAGGGCAGGGCCCAGCAGCAGGAAGAACAAATCCAAACCGAGGTAGATCAAACTGAAACCGAAACTACTGAAGGAGGTGCCCCTTGTTAAAGGAGCTTGTCGAATACATCGCCAAGGCGCTTGTTGACCATCCCGAACAGGTCAACGTGAATGAGGTAGACGGCGAAAAGACCACTATACTTGAACTGAGCGTCGCTGAGGACGACCTCGGCAAGGTCATAGGAAAGGGTGGCCGAACGGCCAGAGCGATGAGAACCATACTGAGCGCCGCCGCAACGAAGGCCAATAAGAGGGCGGTCCTCGAGATACTGGAATGAGATCAACGTGAATTCAGATGGCTAATCTGCCCTTAACGGCAGATTAGCCTATTTTTTGGCCTGGATTGAGCCATGTCGCTTATCGTCAAAAGACCGGTAATCCTGAAGAATATCGTGACGGAGACCTTTAAAAAACAGCTCATCGAGGAGCTCTCCGCCGCTATCAAACAGATAGATATGCACTTGGAGCAGATGGAGTTCCAGATGCGACGAACCATATCCGAGCTGGAAAAGAGCGATCCCAGACGAGCAAGGGTGGCCAGAGAGGAGATGATGCTGGAACGACAGAGACAGGAACAGATCAGACATAACCTTCAGAAGAAACTGGAGGAGGTCTCCAATCTGGAGATCGGTTCGGAGTTCATAACCGGAACCTACGACGCACCGGTCAAGATCGAGGTCGGCGATAATATACGTCAGAAGTTATCCCAGGCGGAGATCATCGTCAAAGATGGCATCGTCGTGGGAATTCGCGAGTAGATGAGAATAGATGTCATCACCCTATTCCCCGAGATGGTTGAATCCGTCCTCTCCTTCGGCCTCATAAGGCGCGCCAGGGAAAGGGAGCTATTGAAGGTGTACGTCCATAACCTCAGGGATTACTCGACCGACAGACACAGAAGTGTAGATGATTACATCTATGGCGGTGGTCCGGGGATGCTTCTCAAACCCGAGCCGATCTTCAACGCCGTCGAGGCGCTGAAAACCCCTGGATGCCATGTGATACTGATGAGCCCGCAGGGAAATCAGTTTACCCAGCGCGATGCCGAAAGACTTTCGCTCCAGGAACATCTCATTTTCCTCTGCGGCAGATATAAGGGGGTTGATGAGAGGGTGAGAGAGATGCTGGTGGACGAGGAGATCTCCATAGGTGACTATGTGCTCAGCGGAGGAGAGCTGCCGGCGTTGGTGGTGATAGAGGCTCTCGCTAGACTCATACCGGGGGCGATAGGCGATTATGACTCGGCACAGGGGGACTCCTTCGGAACGGATATGCTCCTGGATTGCCCTCATTACACCAGACCGGCCCAGTTCCGAGGGATGAGGGTGCCGGAGATACTGCTGATCGGCGATCACAGGAGGATAGCAAGGTGGAGGAGGGAGCATTCTCTTAAGCGAACCCTTAGCAGAAGGCCAGATCTCCTGAAAAAGGCCCTACTGACGGATGAAGATCTGGATATGCTGGAAAAATGGCAGAAGGAGTTGATGGAAAATGAGACCGATTGAAATCGTGGAGGAAAAATTAAAAAGGACCGACCTGCCGGAATTCGGCCCAGGCGACCTCGTAAGGGTTAGCTTCAAGGTCGTTGAGGGAGGCAAGGAGAGATCACAATCGTTTGAGGGAGTGGTCATAAGGCGGGCCCACGGTGGGCTGAGGGAAACCATCACCGTGAGAAAGACCTCATATGGCGTCGGCGTGGAGAGGATCTTCCCGCTTCACTCGCCGATGATCGACAAGATAGAGGTCATAAGGAGAGGCGCTGTCCGACGCGCCAAACTCTATTATCTGAGGGAGAGAACAGGCAAATCGGCGAGGATCAGGGAGAAACTCGTGCGCAAGTGAACATGAAACCTTTAGCCCCGCCTCAGATCCTGAGATACGAATCACAGCTCTGGGGCCAAGGTTGTGGTCTCGTGGCGGGAGTGGATGAGGCGGGGCGTGGCCCACTGGCAGGGCCGGTCGTCGCAGCTGCGGTCATCCTCCCCAAAGCACTCTACATTCCCGAAGTTTACGATTCAAAGAGCATCTCGCCGCGCAAACGTGAGATCCTCTTCGAGCGGATTTGCCAGGTGGCCATATCCATAGGCATAGGAGTCGTGGATAACCGTGAGATAGATAGGATAAACATATTGAAAGCCTCCCTTAAGGCGATGAAGATGGCTGTGGAGAAGCTTTCGCCCCAACCTGATTTCGTTCTCGTTGACGGAACACACCTCCCTGATCTGCAGGTCAGATGTATGGCGATTAAAAAGGGAGATCGGCTCTCGCTCTCCATAGCCTCCGCCTCCATTATCGCTAAAGTGACGCGGGATAGGATGATGGCTGAGTTCGATAGGATCTATCCTCAATACGGATTTGCGAAAAACAAGGGTTACCCGACCCCTCAACATTATGAAGCTCTCTCCGAATATGGACCGTGTCCGATACACAGAAGATCGTTCAGACTAAAAAGGAGATCGGCCTCCTAGGCGAGGAGATCGCCACCGATTTCCTCAGACAGAAGGGCTATAAAATCCTCGAAAGGAACGTCAGGATAGGTCGGGGCGAGATAGATCTCATAGCGCTTGACGGGAAGACGCTGGTTTTCGTGGAGGTTAAGACCCGAAAGGGACTTGGGTTCGGCTATCCGAGCGAGTCGATCACATACAGAAAACGAAGACAGCTTTCAAAGCTCGCCCTGCTTTACCTTCAAAGGCGGAGAATCTCCGACGTGAGCTGCAGGTTTGATATCATCTCTATTCTCCTCACCTCCCGGGGCGAGGCGAAGGTGGAACATATAGAGAATGCCTTCGAGCTTGATCCGAGGTATATGAGTTGATAAGACGAATTATCCTTCACCTTCTACTTTTTCCCTTTTGTCTTTTCCTTTCCATCTTCTGCTCCGCCTTGGAGCCGGAGATCTATCACTGGCGCGCTTTCAGTAAGCTGGACGGCCTTGCAGGCAATGACATACGGACGATCTTCCAGGATGATGAGGGCAGGATATGGGTCGGAACGTCGAGCGGCCTGAGTCTGTTTGACGGAATATGGCGTAGTTTCTCCTCTCGCTACGGCATGATGATCAGCAATGAGATCCACTCGATATGTGAGGGCCCTCAAGGAAAGCTTTGGATCGGAACCGATAAGGGTGTCGGCGTCTTTGACGGTAGATCCTGGCAGGACATCGTCTTCGGGGGCGATCCGTTGGGGAACTATGTCCTCTTCGCCGCGGCGGATCAAGATGGGGTGTGGATCGGGACCTATCGGGGAGCAAATCGCTTCGACGGCAGATCATGGAGACTGTGGAACCAAAAGGAGGGGTATCTCCATACCGGCGTCAGAAGCATGTTGAGGGATTCATCAGGGCGGCTCTGGTTCGGGATGGAGGCCTCGGCCCTTTACTCCGTCCTGATCAGCCGATTTGACGGGAGCAAATGGGTGAGATATACCGTCACGGATGGCCTACCGGAGGGACCGACGCTGAAACTGATCGAGGACGGAGAGGGGCGAATATGGATGGCCACTCCCATGGGAGTGGGGCTCTTCGATGGGGTGAGCTGGAGTAGGATAACCTTCCCCGATGAGGTGGTGGCTATGGATATCGATCCGGATGGGAAGATCTGGGTGCTCACCCGATCCAATCTGATGAGACACGAGGACGGGGGATGGATAGAGGTGTTACTGCCGGAGCAGGCGCGAAAGGTTCAATCCCTGCTCATCGACCGCTCAGGCGGCATATGGGTCGGAACGGGGGAAAACGGGTTGTTTTTCTGCGATAGGATGATGAGAACCTATCCTATCCCCGGCGTGACGGCTATATCGACCGATGGATCAGGCAAAATCTGGATCGGAACTGAAAGCGGGATCAGACCCCTTGAGGGGAAAGGGGAAATAGCCTTTATTGGACAGGTTAGGTCGATCTGCCCGGAGGGAGATAGCGTTTGGGTCGCTTTCAAGGGAGGATTGGTGAGGATCGGCGAGGGATCACATATCCTCGAGAGGATAGAGGAGTTGCCATATGAGGACGTAAGGGTTGTATACAGGGACTCGGCGGGCAGGATGTGGGTGGGAGTCGGCCTCTTCGTCTCCGGCCCAGGCGGCATAGCGAATAGGTTCGCCTCGTTGATTCGGATTTCCCGATCCGATCGAGAGATCTATCCCCTTGATGCCACCCCTTCTTCGATCATCGAGGATAAATCGGGAGGGATATGGGTGGGCACCTTAGGGGAGGGTGTCGTCAGGATATCCGGCGATAGATGGTCGTGGTTCAATCGAGCCAACGGATTGCCCGGGGACATAGTCACATCCCTCATGTGCGATGATACGGGTAGGATCTGGGCGGGAACGACCGAGGGGGTGGGCCTCTTCGACGGAGCGAGATGGAAGGTGCTGAGTGTTTTCACGAAGGATCTGCTGGATAACAGGGTTCAATCGATCGTCCAGGACAATCTCGGCAGGATCTGGATAGGCACGCGCGAGGGGATATCGGTCATATGGAACGGCGTTTCAACGGCCTTCACAACCCTCGATGGGCTTCCCTCCAATGCCGTGACCTACCTTTTCGTGGACGGAGTTGGGAGGATCTGGATAGGAACCTCGGCCGGCCTCGCCGTATATTCCCGCGAGACACGCGAGCCACAGACAAGGATCACATCCGGACCGAGGGGCGTCATAGGCACCACGTCGGCATTTTTCGAGTTTGAGGGAGGCGATGCTGACACTCCGTCCGAGGAACTGCTCTTTTCATGGAAGGTGGATGACGGGCCATGGTCCCAGCCCTCATCAGCGAGGTTCGCAAACATACCTTACCTCCTGGACAGAATGGAACACATCTTTAGCGTCAGGGCGTACGATAAAAACGGGAACTTCGATTCCACCCCCGCCTCGGTTTCCTTCTACGTCAACGCTGCACCGCCGGTGGCGGACATAACCGATCCGATCAGAAATTCCGTCGTCGGAGGTATCGTTCGCCTGAAAGGAACGGCATACGATGATGACTTCCAAGACTACATATTAGAGGTGGATGGAGCCCCTCTGATTCGTTCGGAGAAACCCGTCAGGAATGAGCTGCTTGGTGAATGGGATACGAGCTCATCAGCGGATGGCGATCACACCATATCCCTGAGGGTCAGGGATAGGATCGAGGGACCATATGATGTGCGGCATGAAAGCGAGGTTTCGATTAAATTAACGGTGGACAATACCCCTCCCAAAGTGAGGCTGATCCGCCCCTTGTCCGATCAGAAAGTTCAAGGTGAGGTGGAGATACGATTTTCGTTCAGCGAGGCCCATCCTGAAAGCTATCTCGTCGAGTACCGACAGGAAAACGTTATATCTCCACTCCGCCTCCAACCCGTCGCGGAATCTAAAGGATGGAGGAAGATCGCCTCAGGGGAACTTCGGCCGGGCGAAAACCAGGTTTCACTGAGCTGGATGACGACGCAGCTCTATGGGGAGACCTTTCTGAGGGTGAGCGTCATCGATGAGGCCGGCAACGTCGGACGAAGTGAAATAAGGCTGTTTCTGGAAAATGAGCTCGCTAGACCGGTGGTCTCGATACTCTCGCCCGCCTCAGGCAGCGTTATATCAGGCGATATCGAGATCATCGGCACAGCCGAGGATCCCACGCTTACGAACTATGTGCTCGAGTACAGAAGAGCCCCTGAAGGCGATTGGAAGATCATAACGAACGTCGCCTCAAACGGCGTTAGGGAGGGGGTGTTGGGCGTTTGGGATACCCGCCGGATCGAGGACGGAGGATATCAGATCAGGCTAACCGGCTACGACGATAACGGATACTCCTCCTCCATATCCGTGAGCTTGGTCGTCGACAACACCCCTCCGATCATCGATCTCACCTCGCCCTCCGATGGGGAAGTCGTGCCGGGGGCGGTGGAGACGGAGATCAGAGGAACGGCATGGGATGTCAACTTTAAGCGATTCACGATCGAATGTTCATCGGGTATCGGATCGGGGAAATGGCTGCCGATCGTCCTCTCTGATTTGCCCGTTAAGGATGGCATTTTAGCGACCTGGAATACCTCGGGGATCTCCGGAAGGTGTCTCCTCAGATTGACGGCGGTCGATAAAGCCGGTCTGACCTCCCAGATCACAAAGGAGATCCACGTCGATCCTTTGCCCGCGAGGGTGGAGATAAGGTCGCCCCGAGAGGGAAGCGTTGTAAGCGGCGATGTGGAGGTCAAAGGCATCGTATCCGACGAAAATCTCATCTCCTATACCCTCTCCTTCGGTCCAGGGCAAGGAGGAGGATGGACCCAGATCGCAGAGAGATCTGAAACCAAAGAGGGGATCTTGGGGATTTGGAACACGCACGGCCTGAGCGGAAGATATCTCCTGAGATTGGATGCTCAGGACATAGCGGGCCACAGAAGCTCAACCTCGATAGAGGTTATCGTAGATAACACCCCCCCTCTTATCCTCATGCTTTCGCCTCTCCCCGGACGACAGGTGATAGGGGATGTGAAAGTGAAATGGAGGATAGAGGACATCACTCGGGTTCGCTATGTCGTCGAGTTCGGCAGGGGAGAGAATCCCGAGACCTGGTATAAATTGACGGACGGCTCCGTATCTGAGCCGTCTCAAACGCTGTTCGCCGTATGGAACGCCTCTGGCAGATCGGGCCCCTATGTGTTGAAAGTCAGGGCGAAGGACGAGGTGGGATTTGAAACCGTATCCTCCGTTGAGGTGATCATACCTGAACCCATAAACGGAGAAAAGGGAGGGCAAGCCGTCTCGGCAGACGGACGGGTTAAACTGATCCTCCCACCTGGATCCATCCGACTCCCTTCCGTCCAGATCGCGATAAATCCGGTTCAGATAGATGGAAGAACGTCGTACCTGGTCGAACCCGAGGAGATCCGGTTTGATCCGACAAAGCCCGCTATCCTCTCCATCCCAGCAGATGGATCGAGCCGAAACGGGAGGTTAATCATCGAGCGTTGGGATGAGATGAGGCGTAAGTGGAATCCGATAGGTGGCAGCTTCAACCGTAATCTCATCTCGGTGTCCATAACCTCAGGGGGGATATACGGGATCGGTCACTCCGCACCACCTCCTAGCGAGGGGAAAAGGGCGATAGAACGGCTGACATGTCAGCCGAGGGCGATTATCCCCGGCGAGGGGATCTACCAAAGGACATGGATCTCTTTCAGGCTGAACAGGGACGCCAGGGTGGAGGTTAAAGTCTATGACATGTCGGGCGGGGTTCAAAGACACCTCCTTCAGGGCAAGAGATTGCATCCGGGCATCGTAACTATCCCGTGGGATGGAAGAGATGATGAAGAAGGTCTTCTAAGCTCTGGCCCATATCTCATATCCGTCGAAGCTGAAGGGGAGACTCTGAGGATGGGGGTTATCATCTGGAGACGGTGAAGGGAACTCTCATTTTGATCATCATGTTTTTTATCGCTGGTGTTTGCGTCGGCGATCAATCGAGGCCGGTAGGAGGAGCCAAGGCCGTTGGATTCGGTGGGGCCTTCGTGAGCATAGCCGACGATTCGACTGCTATAGGGTGGAATCCAGCCGGTATATCCAGGATGAGGCGCTTTGTGCTCGGGAACGACTATTCGAGGCTTTTCGGAATTGCCTCCTTCAACCGGCTCTCATTTATCATCCCCTCGTCGGAGAGAATCGCCTTTGGATTGAACTGGGACAGGCTAGCCATGAAGGACGAGGAGGTGAGCTTTCGAAGGGATGAGGTTAGCTTCTGTTACAGCTTCACCCCCCTGCCCTCCTTTTCCCTCGGCCTCAATCTCAAGTACCTTTCCGACGGCGCATCGCTTAATGGGATTACGCTCGGAAGTTCCTACGGATGGGGAATGGATTTCGGGATCATCGGAAGGCCGTATCGGTTGAGGGGGGGAATCATAGGAGCGGTGGTTCAGGACATGATCAGTTTAGCGGGCGGTCGTGTTCGGCCGGGAATGGCGGTCAGGCATGATTCGGGGTTCGTTGAAAAACTGTTTAAACCTAGGCTTCGGATCGGAGGGGCGTATCGGCTGAGGGGGAAGGTGCTTTTAAGCGCTCAGCTGGATGAGATGATGAGGATGGGCGCCGAGTTCTCCATCCCGCCGATCAGTTTGAGGGTTGGGATTCAAAAGCCGAGAGAAGATGAGGGAATGGCGATCACGGCGGGATTCGGTGCCAGATACAGGGGCGTGGAGCTTAACTATGCATGCATGATCCCCAAAGGACTGCCCATTACCTCCTTCCTCTCCATCTCCTTCAACGCCGACTACCAGAAGCCGCCTGTAAAGATAGAGGCGGTGAAGCTAAGGGAGATATATCCCGTGCACAGATACTTTTACCTGCGCGGCGGTGATCGGGCTCCTGTTATACAGGCGCCGTTAAGCCAGAAGATGAAGTTCACCCTTCATCCGTTTGACTCCATAGGCAGGATATGGATGGTTAATGAGAGCAAGGAGCTGGTGGAGGTCAGGGTGAAACTCTTCATAGATGGGTTCACACCGGATGAGGGTACCGTAGCGGTGGAGAGGGTCGAGGTGTTGCCCCGACATAGGATATCGGTACCCATAGGCCGGTTGCTTTTGAAGGAAAACGTTCTGAAGCTCAATCGATATGTTCCCGTCGAGGCAAGGGTCGAGGTGGCGGATCTATCGGATGAGATGCGAAAGAAGGCTACAGCGACGGCTAAAACGGTGATACGAAGCATCAACAGCCTTCTGATGGACGACGTGGCGAAGCTCGCCTCCTTCGTCAGCTCCAAGGATGAGGTCGTTAGGAACTTCGCCCTCGGATCGCTTGATCTCGTCGGTGATCTAAATCGGGAGGCGAAGCTAAACCCTGCCCTTTTCAAAGCGATAGTGCTCTTCGACGCCCTATATGGCATGAGTTATGCATCTGATCCCAATGTGCCCTTTGAGAGCGGCACGGTCGATGAGGTGATGTTCCCGCGACAGATCCTGAGCATGGGGAAAGGGGACAGGATGTTCGGCGACTGCGACGACTCAACCGTGCTCCTCTGTTCGCTGCTGGAGTCGGTGGGTGTTCACACGGCGTTGATCAAACAACCTAAGCACGTGCTGATGGCCTTTCAGCTCGACGGGTTAACGCTTGAGAGGGCCCAGGAGATCGGGCTAGATGAGGAGAGCTATATCCCGATCGGTGGTTATGCCTGGATACCTGTTGAGACGACTCTGATCAAGGAGGGATTCGCTAAAGCCTGGAAAGCGGGAATTGAGAGGATGAAACTTGGGGTCGAGGATATAACCACCGTCCAAAACGCCTGGGAGAAATACGGTTCGCCGGACGTGGCCGCCGTCAATAATTGGCCAGATATTTACTCGCTGCCCCCGAAGGGTAAGCTGATTGAAAGAATTCAAAGGGATATCAATGACCCCTGGATTTCACGATGGAGAGGTGTGAGATGATGAGGATTATAACGGTCATGGTGATCCTAACGGCCCTGGTAACGAGCGCCTCAGTTGCTCTCTGTGAGGATTCCGTTCAGGTTGTGTTCGTCTTCGGCAAGGTTGAAGCATTCAGAGCCGAAAAGGGGGAGTGGAGCTTTCTCAAAAGCGGCGAGCTTCTGCGAGGGGAGGATATAATCAGGATGCCTCCTGGAGCTATACTGAGGTTGAAAGACGATGAAGGGGTGATGCTTCCAGTTTTTACAGGCAGCCGTGAACAGAAGGTATCCGAGCTGATCGCCATAGGCAGAAACAAGCTCGAGAAGCTCAAAGGCGAGAGGATGGTCTCTAATGGGATAGCGGCTGTAGATGCTCTGCCCGCCGGCAGCTACTCGCCCGTTGAAAGGAAGGTGTCAACTAAAGTTTACACCAAGCTCCCGAAGGATGAGGTTGAAGCTCTAGAGAGGTCGATTGAACTGCTCATCCACGATCTACGCGACTCGGTGGCAAAGTTAATACCGTCCATCGAAACACGGGGCGGTGAGGTATATCCCCCCTATAACCTCTTGCAGGCGAGCTTGATTTTTGGTATCTTATTTGATGAGGAGATCTATCCCGGACTCGCGGCTCAGGTTAGGACCATACTGCCCGTCAGGGATGAAAATCTGGAGAAGCTTGCCGTTTACAGGCTGTTGTTGGGATGTGCGGGCGTTGAGGCGGAGTTGAAATCGACAGGGACCGGGGTCGTTTACCTATCCATCGATTCAGGGCTGAGGAGGGATCAGATCCGGCTGATCACAGCGAACAGAAACTTGGTTATATCGAACGGCAGGTTGATGATACCGATTTGGATTCGCCCTGACAGGCCTAATTTTACCTACGCCTGGTATCGCGGGGCGAAGTTGGTCCGGGAAGGGCCGGGATTATGAGGGAGCACCTTTGGATAACCTCAATCTCCATTTTGATCTTCATTCTCGTTTTGCTGGCCGGCAGATATAAGCTTTTGGAATTTGTCGAGCTTAAAACGCTCGATAAACGTCACTCCTATGCTTCTGAGCGTATCTCACCCTCCGATAGTATAGTCCTGGTGACCATCGACTCGAAGAGTCAATCCGTCCTCGGCTCTCTCCCATGGTCACATGATGTGTATCTTGCCCTGTATAATGCCCTTAGGGAAGCCGGCCCGAAGGCCGTTGGGATGATGATATGGTTTAATAGGGAGTGGGAGGGCGGAGAGCTGGAGCTCGATCCGGATAACAGCCTCTTCATCATAAAGCCATACAGCCTGCCTCCCGTTATGGAGAGGGATAGGATTCCGACGGTCACCTCATGGTATCCGATCCCCTCAAGATTCGAGATCGCCAAGGGTAAAAGCTACAGCTACATGACGTATAGCCCCGAGGATGGGATATACCGCAGCGCTCAGATGGTGGTCAGGGATAGAAACGGAGGGT
>CAZHVH010000037.1:0-16066 GCA_964535855.1 uncultured bacterium | reverse complement strand
TCTCTCTCGACCATCATGAGGGAAACCCTGATTCTGCCCATATTCTGAGTTTCAAACAGGATATCGAGTTTTATGTTGTTCGAGTTGATTCGTCCCTGATCGTCTGGATAGCCTTTGATATGTATCGTTTTGAACTCATCCCCGATCTTAACTGGTATCTGCAGGAGGAGAATCGGGAGATCATATCTTATGGATTGTCTGGGAAGGTTTAAAAGCTGCTGACCCTCTAGATTTCGGAGGAGAGCCCTCAGCTCGGCGATAACCTCCTCGGGCAGATCCCCACGATCCATCAGTTGAAGGATAATCCCCTTTAGGGTCTCCCTCAGCTCCTGCGGGGGAGGATTCCCCAAGAGGATGGCCCTCATAAGCGCGCTCTCGTAGTTCAACCCCGCCGATCTCACGAAACCCTCGATTGCTTCTCTGAACTCCGTCTTCCCCGATATCCTCCTAAGGAAAGCGGATATGGCTTGAGCTTCCGCCTCCGGAAGCTGGGATATCAGGCCTTGTAGCCGTGATATAGCCCCACCGATATCGTTTCTGATCACCTCGTTCAGAGCGGCGATCAGGTTTCGATCCATCGGCAATCCGATAAGCCTCGCCAGGACAACCGCCTCAGCCATATTCGGCTCGCCTATCTCGTTCAGAAAAACGGCCATACCATCCACCAGATCGGCCCTGATCGCCATGTTATATCGGATCATAGCCTCCACAAGGGCTCTGGTGAACCTATCAGGCGTGATCCCTAAGCCCTCGAGGATCTCATCTACCGAGACCACACGTATGAGCTCGCCCTGACCCTGCCGCTGTGTCGTCTGAGGACGAACGAGCTGCATGATCACCTTGTCCCTTATATCGACCACCCTCGCCGTTACCAACTGTCCCCTGAAAAGGCGCTCCTGGGATTCCGTGATGACGTTAAAGCCCAGGAACCTTATCAGCGATCTGCGGTCATCGATGACGTATAGAACCCTCCCCTTGAGGATCTGTCCGATCCTCAGAGATGACTTGAACTGCTCGATAGATCGGTTCGACACGTAAAAGATGGGCCTTCTTCTCTCAAGAGAGGGTCTACCTAAGCGCATCTTCGATCTCCGATATCAGCTTTTCCTTCAACGCTCTCATGTCCCCTTCGCCCTCTACACCCAGGACTTCAGCGGCGGAGGTGTAATCCCTCATCTGGAAGTAGGCAAACGCCATGGCCGCTTTTATCGATTCGTCATCCAGGGAGGGTTGAAAGGCCGATGTAAAGGTGCTCGAGCTGAGCGTTTTCTGAGCGCAGGCCAGCGCCGATTTATACTTGCCCTCTCCGAGATATCGCCAGCACAACATGGCGTTCAGCTCGGGATCATCGGGGTCTAACCTCACCGCCTTATCCATCATCGCTTTAGCCTTCTCATCCTCTCCCTTCATCAGATAACACCAGGTCATGCCAAGAACAGGCTTTATATCATCCGGAGCTCGAGCAGCAGCTTCTTGGAACCCGCCCAACGCCAAATCATACTCTCCCTCCCTGAAGTTCTCCATCGCCTCGCCAAATATCTTTTGATTTTCGATCGGACTTCCGGAATTATCGCCACCGCAGGAGAACACCCACGGCATTATAATAGCAGAAGTCAGGGCGAAGATCAACACCTTCCTGCCGCTCATCACAGGTCGACCTCCTTGACCCCTTCCTTGAACTTCAGTCCCGATACATCTTGAGCGGAGATCACAACTCTGAGCTTACCGGATGCGGCTCGGGGCAGTGAGATCCATCCCAGCCATACATCTATATCGTTTTGCACGGTTTTAACCTCGATCCTTTTATCATCGAGGTAAACTGAGATGGAAATCGTTCTCGGATCCAACCCCGACGGGGTGAGGATAAGCAGAGACAACCGTCCCTTGAAAATCGGATTACGGATGACAGCGATCTTAAACTCGCCTTTCGCCAGGGGTTTGGGAAACACCGACACCTTGAGTTTCATCTCCTTGAAAGTCCCGTCGGGCGCTCTAGCTCTGAAGGTCAATGTCTCCGATCCCGTCCACCCCTGCTGAGGGGTAAGGGTTGCTATATTTGCGGCGATGCTAACCCCTATCCTCTCGTTGCCGCTTACCTCCCATTTGATTCGCTTCAGGTCAAATGAGGCGCTCAGCACATAGGCGTCCAACGAGATAGAGCGCGATGGGGCTCCTTCCTGAAGGGTTATCTCATCGTATTCCCTTAGATTGAACTCGAACTTCTCAGGGGGCAGAACGACGATCTTAACCTCCTTAAGATCGAAATTCCCCTCGGGATCCTCAGCCACTAAGGTTACGATCTCCTCGCCATGCCAGTCCCTATCACATGAGAAAGTTATGCATCTCTCATCCTTATCAAACCTTGCCTGAACCAGCATGTTTCCCTCAACACGCCACGTTATGCTCCTAAGGGGTGTGTCCGAATCCTCAACGTAGCGATCCACGTTTAGTTTATATCCCTCCGATTTCGCCCTGAACTGGATCTGGGGCAGATCCTTGATGATCGGATCGCTTGGATCGGGCGTGACTGTGACGTGCAGGAGCATGCTCTGATCGGGCGCTCCCTCAACCCGAGCGGTTATAAGCACATCGGCCTCGCCCTTCCAGTTCGGATAGGGCTTTACATGTAAGACGTGGTTGGGATCGATCTCAGTTATGAGTTTCTCCGACAAGCAGCTCCATCTTATCGGCCGCTCCACATCTCTCCATCTGACCAACTCCTTCAGATCCAAAACTCCCTCAGAGTCCTCGAGGATGGTCAGGTTCGAGGGAGGAATCAGGGTGAACGGTATGAGCCTGAAGATTCGAACCTCAGCCCCTTTAAGCGATGAGAAGGATCTGGCCTTGAAGCTTCCGCGCACGCCGGTGTCGGAGAGGGTAAGGAGGGTGTATCTGCCTCTATTCCAATCCTCATCGGACGCCTTAAACGTTAATCTCGTCGTCCCAACTTTCAGCGGTCTGAATCTGGCCACGGCCGCAATTCCGCTCCCCGTGACGGGCGATCCGGAGTCGGGCAGGACACCTATAGAGTATCCTATCAGCCTGTCCTCGACGAAATTGGCCAGCTCAACTCCTTTAAAGAGCTCGCCGCGCGAGAAGGGCTCAACGGGATCGGTGAGCGGATTGGCATCCACCGGAGCGAGCATCTCGGGATCGTAGCCTATGTAGATCTCAATTCCGTCGCTCCACTTGCTGTTTAAATCCACGACCACCTTAACTTCAAATACCTCATCGAGAGCAGCGACGATGGATGAGGTGCCGGATTCACCCACGATTTCTATCGATGCCCCCTCAGAAAGACCGCTTGAGATGGTGATCAGGATCGATGTCAGGAAGAGGATGATATACAAGTTCATTTTCCGTCGGAGGAGTCCAAAATGGATTTGATCTTAAGGACGGAATTTGCGAATCGGATTGATATGATCGGTATTTTGCCCCTTACCACATTGTTGGGACCACAGTTATAGGCGGCGAGGGCGAGTTTAAGGTCATGAAACCTATCAATCTGCATCTTCAGATATCTCGCACCCGCCTCCATATTTTGTACGGGATCGAATACATCCCTCACGCCCAGCATCTTAGCCGTCGCATCGGTAAGCTGTGTTAGCCCTTTAGCCCCTTTACTCGAGACGGCTCGGGGATCCCAATTTGATTCCACCTGTATCAGGGCTTTCAGCAAATTGGGAGGGATATTATGGAGCCGTGCGATCTCATCGGCGATCTCGCTGAGATCGAGGTGGTTCGCCTCGTTACGGGCGGGGACGGGATCGGGGGAGGATCCGCCCTTTTGGGGAGCCGCATCTACCTTGGACGTCCTATCTGGCGATCTCCTCTGTCCGCTTGGTTTCCCTGCCATGTGCACGGACTCGGTGAGAGAAGAGACGCTCGGCTCTGTGGCTTTCAAATCCTTTGCATAGAGAACGCCCCTATCCTCAACCCTCCAGCTCTTTAGTATTATCAGCTGCTTTATGAAGATCCTGCCGCCGTTAAGAGACCAATACGTAACGGGGTCGAATGAGGTATAGATAACATGCTTCTCGTTGAGGTTATTGAGCACTAAAAGCTTGTAGACCATCCTCGGCCTCGTCAGGGCCAAGGATGGCCACGATAGGAGAGAGGAAATAACAAGAAGCAGGATAAACCGTTTTATCACTTCAGTATAACCATTCTCCTTACGGCCGTGTAGTGATCCGTTATGATCTGATAGAAGTAGGAGCCACTGGCCACCCGCTCGCCTTTGTTATTTGTCCCATCCCACCTGAGAGCGGTCTCTCTCATCGTATAATCCCCCGGGGGCAGATAACCCAGGTCGATCTGCCTGACGAGTTTACCGGATGTATCGTAAATCCTGAACAGCACGCGTGAACCTCGGCTTAACCTAAAGGGTATCCAGGTTTCGGGATTAAAGGGATTGGGGAAGTTCTGGCATAGCTCCGTGCGTTGTGGCCTGGAGAGGAGAAGGAGGGGATAAGAGGATGCCCTTAGGATCGGACCGATAAGATCACCGCCGATTCCGGCCGCGAAGACGTTGTTCAGTGAGACCTCCGTCAGTCCACCGTTGAGACTTCGGAACTTTATGGTAGCTGCCGTGCCTTCTCCACTGGCTCCTCCGCAGCGGCCGGCAATCATCCCCGCCACCATGAGCTTGCGCAATCCATCCTGGGAAGGACGATCGACGCAAATGAACAGGGTTCTACCGGATGAGGCGAGGAAATCACCCTCAACGGCATCGCCCGCCGGTTTGAGCTTTGACGGATCGTAGATGATCTCGAAGGCAAACCCCCTAATCCTGTCCTTCGCTCTCATGGTGAGATCGAGGGTAAACGTCTCGCCCTCCTGCAGGGGTCTATCGGGCACTGTGAGCCATGCGATCAGATCGGATGATGCCCTCGGTGAGGGAGAAGGTACTCCTGGATCAAGCGAGGATGGGATTCCCAACTTGCCGAAGTTCTTAGCTAAAATGGCGAGATCGGCGGCGTTTATAAACCCATCGAGGTTCAAATCGGCCTTTTCATTGTAGTCGTTATCGGAGCTCGATAGTCCGAAAACCCCTGACAGATCTGAGAAGTCGTTTATGTTCACCCTGTTATCGCCGTTGATATCCCCACCTAGCAGGTAGTCCTCTCCCTCAGCGTTATAGATCTTAACCCCTCTTATGACATTCCCGGCTACCACCTCGATGACGCGCGAGCCGGTCTCCGGATTTACGTACTCGCCCCTGAGGAAGGAGTCGACCTTGGCGGTGATCTCCCATCTACCTGTGGGGATATCGGCAAGCGTGAAGGTGCCATCGGAATTGGTGGTCACCTGAACCCCGGGGGTATCCGGATCTTCGTCGATATCCGATCCCTCAGGTGGATAGCCATCATATGGCGCTAGGGATCCTGGTTCGCGCAACTCGAAGGTTATGGTGACCTTAGCCGGTTTCCTCTCCTCAAGCTTAATCTGTCCCACGATCGTCGCCAGCGGGCTGATCTGTATTGAAAGAGCCGGCATAGGCGCCGACGGAATAATTTCCTTCACATCGGACTCGGGCGACGGCTCGACGACAGCGACCGTACGCCTGTTGATCGTCTCATCGAAATCGAAGTTTACATAGGTGGTCACGGGAAGCTGGTCATCCTTCTTGCCCGTGGCGATGAAACTTAAGGTGGCGAGCCTTTCAAACCCATCCGTTGAATCGGACCTCTCAGGATCGGCCACACTGTAGCTGAGTAAACCTCTGCCAGTGTTTTGATCCTTGGAGAACGAGTTCTGAAGGATCAAGGTGTTCTTGCCGTCAGGGCCCTGCTTGAAATGTGTCTTTCTGTCGAAAAGCCCCTTCTCCTCCTGAGCTTGCTCGAATGGTTCATCCTCATTAACGATCTGTAACCTCTCGGTGTCAAAGCTCAGATAGACCGATATACCGGTGATCGCTATTCCATGTGTGTTAACCTGTATATCAACTGAAAACCTGTTCCCCTTATCTACCGCCATGGCTCCCGGAGATATCCTTACATCTATCCTCCTGACCGTCAGGCGTCCGGGGGAGGCGGAATATGCCTCCTCCTTTCCATCTCTGATCCTAGCGTATATGTAGTACGATCCGGATAACTGGTCGGGAAGAGCCCACGGATATTCCACGAGGTACCATCCATTGATCTTTCTGGAATATTCGCCCTCCTCCTTTATCGGTTGGGCGTTTATCTGTCCCTCCCTCACGGGATCGTTTTCGCCCCTGCCGATCCTATCGATAAGGTTCGGGATATCGTTCTTCCCCAAATGCTCCGTGCTATAATAGAGGTCTATGTCCGCGTTATCGTCCTGATCGAAAGCGAGGAGCGATATCTTGAAGTTATCGATCGCCCTTGATCCTTCAGCTATCGGCGAGATAAGCTTGACGGATGGCGGATATTTCACCTGTAAGGTGCCGCCGCTATATGCGAAGCTATATTCCGGGTCGTTATCGCACAGGGCGTAGATGTAGTAATTCCCTTCGGGAACCTCCGCCGGATCGAAGACCCATTTGTACGAGAAAGTCCTATCCTTCTCGGTTTTCTCGATGGTTAACGTCTCTATCGGGTGAACGCTGCTGGACATCAGATTTAGGATCGTTTCGTTATACGACTTACCTTTGATCTCATTCGGGGGAGTGGAGGAATAGTAAAGCTTTATCTTTGAGACCTTGTTTTTGCCCCTATCATCCCAGCTTATGAGGAAGAATCCATCTGTGACGACGATATCCGATGAAGGGGAGAGGTTTTCGATGTTCGGGTGATGTATGATAAGCACGGTGCCCTTGGATCTGGCAGCACGTTTGTTCGTGCCATCGTTGACCAAGGCATATACATAGAACTCCTTGTGATCTAGGTTCACAGACCAATCGACCGTATACCAGAGCTCTCTTTTCTCTGTGAGCTGGCTGCTCACGGATATCTCCTGTGTGGATATGAGGTGAGCGGATTGAAGGTTTGATTCGGTCTCCTGAATGTTGGCGCCGATCAGATCGGGATTTTCAGAGTAATAGAGCGAAACCGTAACTTTGGTGTCGTCCGGATCGGAGACCCCATATCGGATCTCAAACTGCTCATCGGCACGGTACTTCTCGCCCGTGGTCGGATCGACGAGCTCCGGCGTGAGAACCTCGATCTGCGGGGGTTTATTCGGCCATTCGCCTATGAACGGGCCGGCAACGCCGTTATACATGGCCGGACGTCTTCCTGAGTATCGGAACGTGAAGCTTTCGTTATCGAGCGATACGTCGGCGAACATCGTGGAGCCGGGAGGTTGGACGGATTGAACGGTTTCCTTATCGGCTATAGTTAAAGCTAGGATATAACTTGCACCCTCAGGACCTATTTTTTCAGACAGCGTGAAGGAAACAGTTCCATCCGGATTGAAGGGTTCAGGACCTGCCACCTTTATATCATCCGCATCTATGACATATTTCTGACCTCTATCTCTGTAGAGGGTAACGCCTTTTATAACCCTCATATCGAATACATTGCCCGATGGATCGGGTGAGTGAGGAGTTTTAACCATCAACCCGATAAGCTCATCCGAGATATTACCCTCAACTGTTCCCACGGTATTGATCTCGATATGAGCTACGGGCACGCTTTCACCATAGGGAGCATAATCAGTTTCGCTGAGCGGCCGGATGCTTATCTCTTTCACGCCGACGATCCAGGGGCCAGACGCCCCGTGATAACCCTCCTTCGGACCGGTCACGATCGTTCCTGTCTCCGTGGTGAAGACGAAGCTCGTCTGATCTATGTCCACATCCATCGACTGATCCGGTTCGGCTCCGGAGAGAGATGACATAACGACGAAGAAAGCCACAGATTGATTGGCCTCTATCGCCTCCGTTGATACCACCGCTATCTGTTGGGCCCCAGGTATCAGAAACTGGATCTTAGTAGTTACGGGTGTATCCTCGGCCGGGTTGAATTTGCCGTCCGCGTTTACATCCCTATAGATCTGGGCGGCACATGGCGCTGTGCCCGCGTTTTTAAGTCGGATGGAGGTCCATATCGCCCTTACGCCAGGCGTTATAAGTATCTTGGCCACCTCTATCTGAGAACTCGGTATAACATACACACCATCGTTCAGGGGGGAAACTTCCACTTTAATTACATCGTTCTGAGCGAAAGCGACCGATACGATGAAGGAGGCCACAAGAAATGGTATAATGATTTTCCGCATCTCGATCCCTCACCTCATGAAATTAAGCAGAGAAAGATTTAACAACCTCGCGCCTGAAGCCATCGTGGCCATAAGGACGTTTTCATATAACCTATACCTGGTTAGCACCTCTGTCATATCGACATCCTCCTCATGGGCGAGAAGCTCTGAAAGGGATTGAGTGGCGTTATCAAGCCTGTCCTTCACCGTTTGGGCTCTTTGAATCTTAGCTCCTATCTCAGTTCTTACGACATCTACACGTTCGTAGAACCTATCGAGTTGATTTATAAGATCGTTTAGCTGCTTGGTATTGCCCTCCTGCAGTGCATCGCGCAGGTCAGCGAGTACTTCAAACAGGTTTTTCCCTCCCATGAAGAAGACGGATGTGCCGGGCACATTAAGATTAATCCTCGCGCCGAAACCGACATCTATATATCTCTGCTCAGAGTTGCCCTGATATTGAACGGTCTTTATATACTCTCCAGATCTTACAGCCACAAACGGGGTAACATCCGTTTTCGTCCCTGCAAATATAGGTTTTTTCATGAAGGATGAGTTGGCCGCCTGCAACACATATTCCAACAGCTGGTTTATCTCGACGGCGGCCATCTTTCTATCGTGAGCTTCGGGCTTGCTGTTTATGGTCTCTAAAGTAAGATCTTTTGCTCGCAGCAAGACATCAGCGATATTATCCAAAACGTCGTCCGTAGCCTTAAGCTGAGATACAGCATAATCGGCGTTCTTGCCTTCCTGCTTCATCCTGGATATGGTCGATCTGAAAGATAAGATGCGGGAAGCTTTGGCGGGGTCATCGGAAGGCGTTCTAACTTTTACCCCTGAGGCGATTTCCTCTCTAGCTTTTGAAAGTGCTTCCGTTGAACGCTGTAGATCTCTGAGAAAGCTATTGATAAGCATTTCATTGGTAACCCTAGGCATGACCTACCCCCTCCTTAATCCTCACCTATCTGCCGACCAGGCCCATTCTATTCACCACGACATCCATCATCTCATCAACCGTGGTGACAAGCCGGGCGGCGGCCTCATAGACGTTTTGATACCTTATCATGTTGGTTAGTTCCTCGTCTATAGATACCCCTGAGATCGATTCCCTCCTGTTAGTAAGCTGATCTAGCACCGCTTGGGTGTTTTCGCTTTTCCTGGAGATCTCATCGGCGATTCGCCCGACCTCGGCGACCATCATGTTGTAAAAGGCCTCGTATGTCAGCTGGCCTGAGGAGAGAGCTTTCTTATCACGCAACTTTGCCATGTTCAGGGCGTTTTCATTGTCAGATTGGAAATTCTTACCGGCTGCCGCGATCTTCATAAGATCGCCCTCTATCTGATCGGAAAGCTTCAGCTTGGCTGTGATCCCATCGATGCAGACGATATCAGATCCTATATTTGGATCGGGGTTGTCCTCAAGTGAGAAGAAAGGTACTCCCGTTGAGCCATCGAGACCATAACCCGATTTATGCGCACCGTTTACCTCTCGTACGAGAGAGGTCGTCAGCTCGTCGATTCTCCTAATTATATCGGGCAGGATCTTATCTCTGAACTCAAGCATTCCGTGAATCTCACCGCCTCTAAAAGACACATGGGAGTTATCGAGGGAAGATCTGATATCGATCGGGATACCGGGCTGAGGCGGAGTTGTTATCAGGTCGAACGATTCACTGCCTTGGACTATGGGAATTCCACCTATAGTGAGATTGACGGAACCGTTAGGCAACTCGGAGACGGAAACATCGGCTATCTTCGACATCTCTTCAATGAGCAGATTCCTCCTGTCATAAAGATCGTTCGGCTCAGCCCCTGTGGCTTTGAGGGCAACTATCCTGGTGTTTAACTCAGCCACAGACCTGGCCTTTGAATTGAGCTTTAACACCTCATTGATCAAAGCGTCGTCCAGATCGGGAAACATATCCTGGAGTCTCTGATAGAGGTATTTCAAATCGCCGATAAGGTTATGCGCCTTCTGCTTAACCTGCACCCTGAAGGAGAGGTCGGTCGGGTCTTGAGCGAGTGTCTCCCAGGCATTCCAGAATTCAACAAGCGAGTTATGTATATCCGTTCCCTCTTCGATCTCATTGAAGGTTATCTCGACTAGATCGATATTGTCCTTTTGCTTTTCAAGGCTGCCGAGGTCTTGCATAGTTTTCCTTATTCTGGCATCAAGGAACTTATCTCTATAGCTTTTGATCTCTGAAAGCTGAACGCCGGTTCCAATCTGCACAGGCGCGCTGGTGCCGATAACAGTTGGAGTGGATATAAGAGCAGCTGTGGTCATAACCGGCTCCTGGCGTGTAAAACCCGGCGTATTAGCGTTGGCGATGTTATGCTCCGTAGTTTGCACCGCCGCCTGTTGAGATTGCATCGCGTTCCTGGCCAATATTACCATTCCGTTTAAGCTTATCATGACCTTTCCCCTTCCATCAGAGCTTTTTATCCAGTATCTTAATTTCCCCCTCCCCGCCCGAAGATTCGGTGATCACATTTATGAGGAACTTAACATAACCTGCAGCTTCTGTCACCAGATCGGCGTTTTGGGCGTTTATCCTTTTGATCTCCTCCACAACGGAGAGGGCTTCCCTCTCAAACTTGTCGAAATCCCCTTTTAGGTCATCGGGAGCATTTTGTCTAAGCAGATGGTAAGTTAACTCGCCAACCTCCAGCCCCATGTCCTCAGCTATTTCAGCCATAATAGGATGCCTCGCTTCCTCGCTCGATTTTATCTTCCGGATGAGCGATTCCTTAAGCGGGATAAGCGACGAAAGACGAACGATGTTATTTTCAACAAGCGATTTCTTCTCCTTCTTCAGGACATCAAGAAGCTCCCTATAGAGATCGAGCTCACCTTGGAACAACTTTAATATCCTGATAAAACATTCCCTCTCCACCTAGCCCCCTCATAAGTGTATTTCATTCGTGAATATCGACTTAAAGGTGATCTACTTTAGCTTACCCTTCCCACTTCACCGATCGCCATTCTGGTTGCGTCATCCTGCGCCAACACCGCCCTTTGATTGGCCTCATAAGCCCTGTAAGCAGCTATCATATCGACCATTTCGGCGATCACATTTACGTTGGACATCTCCAGATATCCGGACTTCACCAGAGTATCATTCGGTGTTATAGAGGCAGGGACCTCTGCGGGATCGACTATAACGAACCTGTTGTTTCCGACTTTGGTCAGAGCCTGGGGATTTATCCTGACGATCAGGAGTTTATCGACGAAATTTCCATCTACAAATAGATTGCCTTGGCCGTCCAGCAGGATCTCTCCCTGGGGAATCCTTATCGGGCCGTTGGTCCCAAGCACCGGCATCCCATCATTGGTGACAAGCTGCCCATTCGAATTAAGCGTGAAGCTTCCGTCACGGGTATATTGGACCCCGAGGGGGGTTTGAATCGAGAAAAAGGCTCGTTTCCCGCTTGCCGGCTCCCCGTAGGTGAATTTATCCACGATGGCGATATCGAACGGATTACGGGTCTCTCTGATCGGGCCGTTCATGAAGGAGTGAGCCGTGTTGTCTGGCAGGACCCCCATTCCCATCACACCGACCGGAGGGCGCATATCGACGATCCTGGTACCGATCCTGCGCAGGCTATCGTTTATTCTTCTGAGGAAGACGTTCGGAAACGCCTTCGACAGGGCGATGTCCCGCTTATATCCCACGGTATTGACGTTCGCGAGGTTATTGGCAATCACGTTCTGTCTCTCGAGCTCATTCAGCATTCCCGAGGCAGCTATATATAACCCCCTGGTCATCCTCTCACCTCATTACCTTTTCAGTCCAAGCGCTTCAACTATCATCTCATCCGTCGTCGTGATCACTCTGGAGTTGGCCTGGAATCCCCTCTCAGTCATGATCATCTCGGTGAATTCCTCCGTCAGATCGACGTTGGACATCTCCAAAGCGCCTGAGATCACCTCACCGATGCCGTTCTTACCTGCCGTTGATACAAGTGGTGCCCCTGAGTTGAGCGAAGGGAGAAAGAGCGTATCCTCTGCCCGTTCCAGCCCCATAGGATTAGAAACCCTGGCGAGGGCGATTTGAGCTATCGGTCTGGAGATGCCGTTGGTGAACACGCCGATGATCCTTCCTGTCGAGTCGATCCTGAAGGATTCGAGCTCGCCTATCGGCAAACCGTTCTGATTGGTGGCGGTCACGTCGAAGTCAGAGGCGAATTGGGTGACCTGGCTGAAATCAGCCACGATATCCATATCCGCCGCACCTCCCAGAGGCGATACCTTTATGGGATCGAAGACCTGGATCTGTGATACGGTACCGGTTGCCGGATCAAATGTAAGCATACCGCTCCCCTGGAAGGAACTGGCATCCGTGACGTTTGTCACCTCCCATTGCCATTGGTTCTCGCCCATCTTAGAGAAGGTTATCTCCATATTATGGAGTCCGCCCAGCGAATCGTAAATGCCGACGGAGGTTTTTCTGATACGGGATGTAACCTCGACGGTTGATGTGCCTGCGTTGATTTGTCTGTCGAAAGTAACGGTCAAAGTCCCACCTGGAACATTGCCTCCAGCACTGCCTCCCTCCAGGGTGAAGGTACCTCCCGGAGCGATTTCAACTTCAGGTCCACCGTCAAGCGAAGCGGCAAATTTACCCCCACCGAGGTCTATGACCCTTATCGTATGTCTGCCGCTTTCAAGGGAACTGACTGCTGTAGGGTGAAAGGCTGTCGGTCCTTGGCCCGTCGTTCCATCGGTAATAATTTCGCCTTCACCTGTGGATGTGGCACGGAAGCGAACTACCCCGGCCGTGATTTGATCTCCGATGGTCACTCGCACCGCTTGGCTTGGATCAGCTCCTGTCAGAGTCATCGCCGCTGCCCCCGGCGTGATCTCTGTCTCAGCCCCTCCGTCGAGCGAGGCATAAAAGGTATTTCCCTCCTGTCTCACCCTTATAGTGTGAATACCCTCTGATAGCTTACTGTCCGGAGGTAGGATCAGATCGCCGCTTATCCCCGTTCCGCCGTCAGAAATCAATGTAGCAGCTCCATTCCTTACCTCAAACGTGACTATTCCCTCATTTATTGTATTTGGATCCGGAAACGTCACCTGTAGCGTGGCGTCAGACAATCCCTTGATAAGGGTTACGGTCTGGCCCGGTGAGATGTCCACTGCCGGCCCGCCTTCCAGTGAAGCCTTGAAACCAGTCGTTGGATCTCCCGTTATCTGTATCTCGTATGTGCCCGGGTTGAGAAACCTAGCGGGAGTTACCACGCCGGAGATCAATCCCGTGCCACCAGGGGTTACCACCTCCACTTTCCCCGCTCTGGAATCCAAATTGGCGCCGTATTCCACTTCGTCCGTGGCTTTACCTATCTTCTCGTTAAGGGGCAGTTTAATCCCTGTCGGCTCGACGGAGGTATTGATCGACCCGCTCTCCTCCGCCTTCCATCCCATAACTCTGAACCCGTTCGGGATGTAGACCAGATTCCCCTCATAGTCCACGCCGAAGTTCCCAGATCGGGTCAGCGCTATGCCACCACCTAGCACACTCTGCCAGGGGCTTTTCAGCACGAAGAATCCATCGCCTTTAATAGCCAAGTCTGTCGGATTTCCTGTCGCTTGAAGAGCACCTTGAGTCATTATCGTATCGACCGATCCAAGATCTGCCCCATATCCAACCTGGATCGGGTTGATCCCCCCGATGTTCTCCGTTGGCATCTGGCTGGAGGAGATCACCCTGTTGAATATCTCCCTGAATGTAACCCTAGATTTCTTATATCCCACCGTGTTAATGTTGGCGAGGTTATTGCCTATAACTTCCATTTTAGTCTGATGGCTTTTCAGGCCGGTTATACCCGTGAATAGCGATCCTATCATAATCCTCCCTCCTTAAATTAATTAGACCCTTCTGGCAATGCCCAGAGCTTCCTGAAGCATGCTCTTGGCAGCATTTATCGCTGCCACATTGGCTTGGTATGCCCTGGTGGCCGATATCATGTCCACCATCTCCGTCACGATATTGACGTTCGGCATCAACACATATCCCTGCTCGTTGGCATCGGGGTGAGATGGGTCATACTTCAACCTAAGGGGGTTTTTTTCGGTGTTGTCATCCACTATCCCAATCACCCTGACGCCTTTCATCCTGAGTATGGGTGCGAAGAGAACGACCTTTCGCCTGTACGGCCCGCCTTCGGGGGTTCGAGTCGTGTTGACGTTGGCGATGTTATTGGATATCACCTCCATCCGCAACCGCTGCGCCGTTAACCCCGAAGCGCTGGCATCTATAGATGACCACAGACTCATTGCTTGCCCTCCTCACATTATCACGGCGCTATCGATATTAGTGAAGACGTTTCCCCTCATGCTTTCCTCGTCGATAGCCGTGATGACGGTTCTGTTTTTGACGCTCACTATGAAGGCGATTCGATCTATCAGCACCAGCGATTCCCTCGCGCCTTTGGTCTCAGCCAGATCAACCGCCTCTCTGATCCTATCGATGTGTTGAGGGGTGAGGTCTATATTTCTAAGGCGTAATCTCTCCTGAGCATGCGCGCTGAATTTCAGATCTTTGACGCTAGCCAGCTTCCTCTGGAGAATCTCGCTGAACTGAACCTTACTTGGCGTGACCGCCCTCTGCGCTGAATCCTGCTGCAACTGCTGCGTTTGAACCTGATTTACCCTGTCAACCATCCTCGATCATCCTCCCATCACATAACTATTTCATGCACGTTAATCAGCGGCACTTCCACCTCGTCGTTCAAAACAACAATGGGCATCCCGGAAGATAGTTTGACCGATGTCACCCTGCCCTCCAGATCATTTCCCGAATCATCCGATGCCCTGATGTTTTTCCCCAGAAGGTTTGCCGCTTGAGAGGCCAACTCCAAAAGGGCCATGGATTCGAAAGCCTTATTCAGATTCTGCATCTGTTCCAGGGCGCTGAACTGCGCCATCTGAGTCACAAATTCCCTGTTATCCATAGGCTCGAGCGGATTCTGATGCTTCAACTCGGTGATTAGAAGCCTCAAAAAGGCGTCCTTCCCTAAAACCTTCGAAAGATCTACCCCGCCTTTAGCGAGGGATCCCGCTATCAGATGAGAGCTTTCCGAACTTAGGATCGGATTCGTCTGGATCATGATTACCCCCTAAAGTCAAACGAAATAATCGATAACCCTTGGAAGATTTGAAACCATATTTCCCTCCACAGGAGAAGGGGATACCTGTCTGATCTGAGGTCTCGCCTCATGCTGAATGAGCGTCCTCTCCCTGTCAGATTGTTGATTGCTCCCCATCCATCCGTAGCCCACGCTTACACTCAAATCAGCTACATTAATCCCCTTATCCATAAGCGCTGTATGCAGCTGAGAGAGATTAGCCCTTAACATACTTGCGACGGCCTCGTTTTGAGCCCGAATATGAGCCGTCAGGATGTTATCTTGGTATACCAGCCTGATAAATAACCTGCCCAGATCAGGAGGCTCAAGATGTAACTGCATCTCCGATCTCCCCTCCGATGCGCTCAAGATGACCCTATGCACAATCTGATCCACCAAGTTCTGATCGGCTCGTAAAACGGTATGTGTGTTCATACCCGCATGGGTAACAGCCCCTGCATCCAAGATGAAACTTTTGGACTCGTTCGTGAGACGATAGGAGGTTGCAACTACATCGGATTTGGCAATCGGGGTATAGCTTATATCATGCCTCATATCCCCTGCCGTTTCCCTGCTTATCTCCCGATATCTCAGCGGCTGTGACGTCTGAACGGTCAACATTTTGACGCGATCCGACGGATCATTGGGATCGGATCTGACCTCTCCTCCCCGTCCAGTCCCCTGAGAGGATACCGAGATCTGATCTGCCATCTGACGATCGGCCTGTAATCCGTTACCTTTCACGCCTGTCTCTCGGATCTTCACCGGCTGT
>CAZHVH010000036.1:0-16151 GCA_964535855.1 uncultured bacterium | reverse complement strand
CAGTTTTCCTCTGTGCCTCCGCCAGCTCCTCAACCCTTTGCTCAGTCCTCCTCTGCGCTTCAGCCAGCGTATCCACTCTTGCAGCCAGTTCCTCCAGCCTCTGCTCGCTTCTCTTTTGTGCCTCTGCTAACTCCCCAATTCTCTCCTCAGTCCTCTTCTGCGCCTCCGCCAGTTCTCCAATGCTTTGCTCTATCCTATCCAATCTGCCGAGGCTCTGCCTATGAGATTCTATCAGCTTCTCGAAACCCTCTCTCAATCTGAGAAGCTCCGACTCATATAGATCGTCTATCACCCTGGCTATAGCCCTGGCAGCTTGTTCACCCAGAGCATCTTTCAGCTCGTCGTAAATCTTCAGCGTATTCATGGCCTATCTCACGCCACCTTCTCCCTGGCCCACCATCTTAGGAATCCCTTACTATCCAGATATGCCTCGATCCTTGTGATTATCCCGGCATCGTTGGCGTGTTCATCCAACTGAAGGGTGAGATATGGTTTACCTGAGGCCTCGAAGACGAAGTGTTTGATATATGAATCCGGACCACACTTGAAATTGGTGATGTAGATCAAATGCAGGTTCTGGCGATCCCGAACGAATTTGGCGGCCTGCAGTATCCTACGCCCGTAGTTCCAGTACATGTTATCGTTGACGTCGCTTATGTCTATCCCCTTAAGCGGCAGGGCATCATACGGGATAACATTTACGCCGTAGTAATCGCGGAGCTTCCTGGGCACATCCAGGTTGATACCGCTGTCGTTGATGTTATAGGGCCTGCCTATCAGGATGATGCCGAGCTCACCTGCCTCCTCCAGCTTCTCGATCGCTTCGATTCCGATCTTGAGGAGGTCCTCCTCGAATCTGCGCTGAGCCTCATATGCAGCCTCGACCGCCCTGTCGGATCGTCTACGCGATATCTTGAACCGGCGCGATAAACCCTCGTATATCTCCCTCTTCACCTTCTCCATTCCGTCGCGGAAATGTATCCTGGGCCTCAGTATCATCTCCTCCCTGCCCTCCATAAGGGGCGAATGGCCGATGACATAGGTCATCGTCTGACCCCAGGGACAGAGATGGGAGTTGACCTCTGGAAACTCCGTTTCGGCGTTTATGACGTTGGGGATCAGGACGAAATCCACGCCTTTATCCAGAAGATCGGCCACATGGCCATGGGCGACCTTGATCGGGAAACAGGGCTCAGCCACGGCGGAATCCACCCCGGCCTTGGTGATCTTCCTGTTGGTGGGATCAGAGATAACCAGGTTAAGGCCGAGCTCATCCAACAGCTTAGCCCAGAAGGGGAACCTGTCGTGGAAATACATGGCCCTTGGGAATCCGATTTTAGCTCCGTCATGTTTATCCGGCTCATATTCGCGGAGGAGCAGCTCCTGCCGCGCTTTCATTATATCGGGGATAACCGGCTCGCGTTCGCTCTTGATGTGTTTCCTGTATCTATCGGAACACTTATCGCCCCAATAGGTTACCTCGTTCTCGACCTTAAACTGCTGGATCTCGCAGAAATTCGAGCATCCCCTACAGGTGAACACCCTCAGCTCATATTTCACCTTGCTCAGATCAAACCCCCTGAACTTCGTCTCGGTCTTGAAGGCCTTGACCTTCTCCATCGCCAGGAGCGCCGCGCCGATGGCGCCTATAACGCCGTTATACGGTGGGACGATGATCTCCTTATCCAGCAGGGTGGCGAAGGCGGCCGCGACCGAATCGTTATAGGCCGTTCCGCCCTGGAAGAAGATCCTATCCCCTATCTTCCGACCTCGAACGACGCGGTTCAGGTAGTTTATGGCGATCGAATAAGCCAATCCGGCGCAGAGGTCCTCCTTCGTCGCCCCCCGCTGTAGATACGGCCCGATCTCCTTCTCCATGAAGACGGTGCACCTTTCTCCGAGCCTGATAGGGGATTTAGAGCTGAGGGCCAGTTGGGCGAACTCCCCGACGATGTTTATGCCCATCCTCTCAGCCTGTTCCTCCAAGAACGAGCCCGTCCCGGCGGCGCATGCCTCGTTCATGGTGAAATCGACGACTATCCCCTCCTGGATGCTGATGAACTTGGAATCCTGTCCTCCGATCTCGAATATGGTATCCGGCGTGCGGTTTATCAGCCTCTCCCCGACGAAGGTCGCTCCCGTTTTGTGCGCCGTGATCTCGTCCTTGATGATATCGGCCCCTATGAGCTTTCCGATCAACTCCCTGCCCGATCCGGTCGTTCCCACACCTCTGATCCTGATTTTATCCCCTATCTTCCTCTCGATCTCCCTCAGTCCCTCACTGACAACCTCTATCGGTCTGGACTGGGTCCGGGTGTAGATCTCCATGATCAGATCGCCGTTTTCATCCAGCACGGCGAAGTTGGTGCTTACCGATCCGACGTCCACTCCCAGATAGGCGTCTACGGGCAAACTCTTGCCCTCAAAGGAGTACGGTTTGACCCTATCCCTCAGCAGGATAACCTTTTCCATCGATAGCGGGGACATGGTGGGGAAATCGGAACGCTGTTTTCTTGAGTGAAGTTCCAGGGTCTCAATTCCCCTAAGCTCCGTCTTCTCCTCGTTCTCCGCTTCGATCAGAGCGGCTCCGATCGCTCCCATCCAGGCGTAATATTCGGGCACGAAGAACTCCTCGTCCGAAAGCTTGAACGCCTCCTTCATAGCGAGGGCGACGCCCTTATTCGCTGCGACCCCTCCTATAAAGATTACCTTCGGGATCACCTTTTTGCCCTTGACTATAGTCCCTTTGAAATTACGCACCACCGCCTCACATAGCCCTTTAATGATCTCAGGGGGCTGATATCCCCTCTGCTGAGCGTGGATCATATCCGATTTGGCGAACACCGAACATCTTCCGGCTATGGTGGGGGGCTTTCCGGCCTTGAGGACGATATCTCCGACCTCTTCGACGTCATATTTGAGCCTGGATGCCTGTTGATCTATGAAAGATCCGGTTCCGGCCGCACACTCTCCGTTCTTCTCGTAATCCAAGATCCCTATCCTGCCGAAGGAGTCACGATCTATAAGTATATACTTCGATATGTCACCCCCCATCTCGAAAATCGTTCTAACCTCGGGGTAGAGCATGCCGACTCCCACGGCCACAGCTTTGAAATCGTTCTCCACGGGGGCGTTCAGCAGATCAGCCACCAGCTTTGCAGCTACTCCTGTCACCCTTACCCCCTGAATTTCGGGGATGAGTTTATATATCTCATCAAGTATTTCAAACGTTACCTTAAGCGGTTCCCCTTTTATCCTCCGGTAGGATGATATCAAAATCGGTCTGTCGATAAAGGAGTTATTCACCAAGGAAAGGTTATAGCTGTTTTCATCGATCTTTCTAAATAGCTCCCGATCCTCCTTATCTCCTACAACGGCAACTTTGACGCTTATCGACCCCACGTCGATTCCAAGGTTAACCATCTTCACACCTGTCCGATCAGATTTCCTCTGGTCATAGCAAAGGATACACTATTTCATTATGAAAGTCAACCCGCCGGCCCGCTCAATAGGGGTTTTCAATGATTGTATGATTTAGTATACTATCAACTTGAGAAAAGTAAGGGCTTTGGCGTACTGGTTCACCCCCAGTTGGGTGCCTTTTACGATAGACGGCTTGTGGTATGTTTTATCCGCCGTTTGATCGGTTCCAGAGGATTGCTCAGCTCCTTAGTGGGGTCAACGAACTTGGCCAGGTCGCGAAGCGCAATTACTGTGTAGCCGTTGTCGTGAAGGTACTTCATGTACTTTGCAAATACTAAGGGGTTGGTGTTCACCCAAGGGTGGTCGAGATCAGGCACACCATGGAACGTCAAAACAGCAATCTTCCCATCTCTGGCCTGCTTGACGGCCCAGACAAAATCCTTAAAGGTCCAGTTTGGGCCAGAGGCACCGGTAGTAGGGATAAGCAGAGGGTGGTCTTCAGTAGGGTCATAAGCAGGGCCTCGGTCTCCTTTGTCCGAATAGGGAAACTCCGGCGCAACACCACGCCGCGCAAAAAGGTAACCTTTTTCCGCAAGAACTTCTACTGCCATTCGACTGAAACTATAGCCGGGATAACAGAAGGTCTTAGGTACCGGAATACCGTGTTCCTTGCAACGCTCCTCAATCTGTTCCAAGTCAGCGAGGAATTCTTCCCTCGATTGACTCCTAACGTCTTTGTGGTGGCCTGTATGGTTGCCGATTTCAAAACCTGCCTCATGCAGTTTCTTAATCTCCTCCCACGTCATGTAGCGTTCTTTGTTCCTGAGAAAGTTAAGGCCCTCTGTGATAAAAAACGTCGCCCTGAAACCATACCGCTTCAAAAGCGGTGCGACGAAGGTAGCTTGCGACTTGACCCCATCATCGAACGTTAAGACAACAAGCTTGTCAGGGATGGGAAGCAGGTCATCAGCTTGAGATAGGATGCTACCAGAAAGGAGCGAGACCATTCTAACCCTCCTTCTCACGGCCGGTCGGCCAGTTCAACATGCACAGTTTTTTGAGGAAGCGGACCTATACTGACCCCATAATCTCCAGGTTTATCAAATTTAATAGTAAAAGTTACCTTTCTGGTTTCACCGCTTCCTAAGGGAATAACTTTCCAATCGATTTTCCTACCATAGGTCAGCTGGATTTCCGGGAGAAGATTATAGTTACTTTTATTCCTAACAACAGCGCTCACCTCGAAGGGTTCACCGGCTTTCACGTTTTCAGGCGCTTCAAGATCACTGTATTCTATTGAAGGCTTCCTCGGAGTTTCACTACTCATTTCGAAGCTGTAAGACCCAGAGCCAACGTCAAATGTCACATATTTGGCGCTCTCTATGCCACCAGTTATGCCCTCAACACCGCCGATGTAAGAGCCGTTTTCCCAAATGGTTTTCCCACCCTCTGTGATCACGACGTTTTCCAATCCCATCTTCGGAACGCTTACTTTAGCTTGACTGTTTGGGGGGATGGTTACCTCCATGCGAAGCTTATTATCACCCTCCCTTACCCAGGAGGATTTAACCTCGCCTCTGACGGTCTTGATTGAAGCGGTAACGTATTTCAATTCGCCGATAATATGTGGCTTGATGGAAATCCGCTTATAACCGGGACTAGCAGGACTGATTCCGGCAAGGTCTTTGTAGAAGAACTTTTCCACACTCCCGAACATTTTCATGTTAAGGCTACACCAGGGACAGTATTCAAACGCCTCCCAGATGGTAGTAGCCCCTTTTAATACCTCATAACCCCAGCTCGGGAAGGTTGTCTTGGTAGCAATCACGTAGAAAACGTTTGCCCAACCAGATTCAGGCAGAGCTTGTTCCAAGGCGTTAGTGCCTATAATTCCTGTGGAAAGGTGACCATCGTGATTTATCATGATATCTTCAACCAGATTCTTCGCCACAGCATTTTCCCTACCTTCTGGAACCATACCGAGATAAAGGGGGAGAGCGTTTGAAGTCTGGCTGCCGGTAGCGTACTGATTTGTGCTCTCGTCAAAAAATTCCCTACTGAAAGCATCTTTAATATTCTTGGCCAGGTCAGAATAACGTTTGTAATCATCCTCTTTTCCAAGAACTCTTGCTGCCTGTGCTAAAATACAGGTATCGAAATAATAATACGCTGTTGACGTCAAAGAAGGCGGCGTACGCTTTGGACGAAAGCTGCTTTCACCTTTCTCTCTGTCCGGCTCCATGTGGTCGCCAAGACCGTAGGACAAGATATAATTCTCTGCTTTGGCACTAAAGAAGTCGATCAGTTTCTTCATGCCGTCGTAATGCTTTTCCAGGATTCGCTCGTCCCCATAATATTGATATACATACCAAACAAAAAGTGGATAGGAACTTTTCCATGCAGGGTATTCCGAATAAACATCTCTCCAATGTGGTGGACTAACAACAGGTAGATTGCCATCTGGTTTCTGAGAATCCTTTATATCGTCGAGCCATTTTGTCCAAAAGCCGGCTGTATCAAAATTATAGATATAATCTTCTGCTACGAAACCCGGGTCGCCTAACCATCCCACACGTTCACAACGCTCAGCAGCATCTTGTGGGATACCTTGAAAGCTGCTTGCAAATGTCCAGCAGACATTATGATGAATCTGGTTGAGCAAGGGATTGGAACATCTGAAACTACCAATAGTTTCCACTGCCGAACGCACAAAGCATCCTTCCAAATTTTCCTTGGTCGGCGTGCCTGGGAATCCAGTCACTTCCACATAGCGAAAACCGTGAAGAGTAAATCGCGGTTCCCATACCTCAGTGCCTTCTCCCTTCAGGATGTAAGTGTCAGTTTGGTCAGCGCCATAATTGTTTCTTGGGTCTAATCTGTAGTCATTATACAATCTCCCAGCATATCTCAGGGTCACCTTCGTGCCTCTTGGGCCGCTCACGCGAAGTCTTACCCAACCGGTGAAATTCTGTCCAAAGTCATAGACATAGATATTTTTCTCCGGTTCCATGATCCTTACAGGTTTGATGGTCTTCATCACCTTGATAGGCGGTATCATCTGGGAGGTCAAAGCTCCACCTGGAGGTTCTACCAAGAGAGCCTTATCCCAATCAGAATCATCATAGTTAGGGCTTTTCCAGCCAGGCTTTTCCAGTCTAGCATCATAAACTTCTCCATTACAGATATCATTGGCAATAATTGGACCCTTAGAAGTTTTCCATGTATCGTCAGTTACGATACTCACACCCTTACCATCCGTGAATTCTATATTCATCTGCAGAAGCAACTTTGGTCTGTCTGAATATGGTTCCCTTCCGGGCGGCTTTCCGTCTGAGCTATACCATCCATTACCGAGCATGACGCCTATCGCATTTCGACCAATTCTCAGGTAATCTGTCACATCATAGGTTACATACAGCACTCGTTTAGTGTAATCGGTTGTGGCTGGGTCAAGAACATGATCTCCTACCTTCTCGCCATTGATATAAAGCTCATACCAGCCTAGCCCACAAATGTATACCCTGGCCCGTTTGACTCCCTTCGTAATGTCAAACTCCTTGCGAAGAAGTGGAGCGGAAATTGAGACATCTGCTCCTATCCATTTCCCTTCCCAGTCGCTTTCGTTCAGCAATCCCATCTCAAACGTGGCTGGTTCACTATATGGGCCTGGTCTGCCATCCTTATCCCAACATCTGACTTTCCAGTAACACTTTTCACCGCTCGTCAAAGTACTCCCTTCATAGGGAATGTTTACCGATTTGTCCGATGTTACCTTCCCGCTGTCCCACTTGTCGCCGATGTTGGCATTAATTTTTTCCTCACTGCTGGCAACTAGGATTTGATAAGCGGATTGCATTTGCCCTCGCCGGCTTGATTTAAGTTCCCAGCTAAATCTTGGTTGTGCTACATCTATACCCAGAGGGTTTTTCAAATATTCGCATTTTAATTCTACCGGTGTTAGGGTGTTTTCAAATTGGCCCGTGCACCAATGCAATAGAATTAAAGCTAAAAATTGAGTATCCATTTCGACCTCCTTTTTTCATAAAGATTTTCAGCAATGAGAATCGGTAGCGTATCAGACGTAATGCTATTTTTAATACCACCAATCAGATGAATATTTTCTTCATTCCCATTAAATCAGCCAGTTGACCGAGCTCTTTCCGTACATCTCCACGGACGGCGATGCAGTGATGGGGAAAACCATGCTTGGTAAGAATTTCGATGTACTCTTTAACCGGCCTTTCAACAGAAACGAACATTGAGACCTCGTGGATTGGTATAGCCGGCAAATCCATTATCTCTCCCCCGCTGATGAGCATTCTCCAGCCTTTTGCATCGCGGATGAAGTGACCGAAAGTGACAGGTCCAGGATCAAAAGTCATTTCGAAGCTGAAACCTTTTCCTTCAAGTCCCCACCGCTCAGGTGTAGGGGTAATCTTGGGTATAGTCCCTTTCTTCGCCTGGGTTGGGTCAGCAAAACCATGCCCGAGGAGCATTATTGCGTTGCGTTGTACATCGAACTCACCCCACTCGCCAAAGAAAGGCGTCAAACCCGTAAAATGCCGCATAATTTTCATCATGATGAGCCCCAACACGTCTCCTTCTGTCACTCCAAGCGTCTTCCCCTCTTCATGAAGTTCTGCCATGCCAAGATAAGAAGTAGCTTTGGTCTTTGCCTCCACATAGTGTTGGCCAAGGAGAACTATACCGTCAAGTCGGAATCGACGGACGAGTCTTTTCAATGCTACAGCGACACGGGCCGCGCCGATTATGTCACTTTCTTCAACTCCTTCTAATCGGTAGTTAGAATGCACCTTATCGACCAGTTCACGCACATCCGGGTCTTCCGCAGAGATTTCCCCCCAAATGTCGAGCAGATGGTTAATCTGAATGTGTAGAACCTCAGGTCCCAGCATTCCTTTAACCATTGTTTTGTCATATTCAAAATCGAACATGCCTCGAAAAACGTGGCCAATTACTCCTATCGTCATGGCCTTGAGCTGTTTGTAAATAGTAACCAAATCGATATAGCGTTCAATCTCACGGTATGCATCGTCATCGTAGATGCTTCCCACCACCACTTCAAGGTTATCATATATGCCCATCTTTCGGAAACCGGCTACGAGCTGAACGGTAGACATCATACCGCTGTTACGTAATGTACCCTCGTAATCACTCTGAAGGTCAAATGTATCGCGGGACTGAGAAATGTATAGCAGAAGAGGGACTCCGGGAATATGCGAGAGTACCTGGTGGATATAAATGTCCGGAATATAGGTTCTTTCTGCGATAATTAAGAGGTCAATTTGCTCATCTCGGAAGCGTCTGCCAGCTTCATCTGCGGTGTCCATGCTATCCACCAAACCTGGATAAACGATGTTATGTTTCTGCGACAACCGTTTAAGAATCACCTGATTGTCCTTCTCAACCTTTTCCTTCAGTGTACCGGGATACATCCGCCAGTACTCGAAGAAACCACCGGCTAAAAGACCTATTTTAAGTTTCTCACCGCTTCGAATTCTGTCCTTGGATAGCAAATCACCAAATGTATCTCCTTTTGCTACCTCGAAAGATTCTAATTCTGCCATGCTAATTTCCTCCTTCTAGTTATTCGCAACGATTTACGCTTAAGTCATTTTTAATTCTTCGATTCTTCTCCTTGTTTTGAAATCAACTTGAAGGAGTAAGAACCAGAGCCAACGTCAAATGTCACATATTCATTGCTCTCTATGCCACCAGTTATGCCCTCAACACCGCCAATGTAAGAGCCATCTTCCCAAATGGTTTTCCCACTCTCCGTGATCCCGAAGTTCTCCAATCCCATCTTCGGTATGCTCACCTTCGCCTTGCTGTTGACAGGTATTCCAACTTCAAGAGTAAGAGAATTGTCTGTCTTTTTCCAGCTTGAAGATACCATGCCTCTTACAGTCTTGATTGAGGCACTGACGTATGTCAAATCACCGAGGAGGTGAGGTTTAATCTCAATCTCCCTGAAACCCGGTGTCATATAGCCAGGCCCGTAGTAATCCGGACCCTTAATGCCGGCCAAATCATTGTAAAAGAATTCTTCTATCGTAGCCCACATTATCATACTTTCGGCACCATTTCCCAATCCCCAGCTCTCCCAAATTGTAGTCGCCCCTTTCCTGACCATATATCCCCAACCGGGATAGGTAGTTGTGGTGGCGACTTTGTACATGACATCCCCGAATCCATGCTCAGTTAGCGCATCTATCATACAAGTTGTGCCGGTATTGCCAGTGTGGAGATGTCCGTTATGTTTCTCCATAATATCCTCTATTATGTTCTTTAACACGCCATCTTCGTTTTCCTTGGGAACTATACCAAGCACAAGTGGGAAGAGATTGGCAGTCTGTGAGCCTGTAGCGTATTGGTTGGTATCCTTGTTTAACCACTCTCTGTTAAAAGCTGCTTTGATATCCTCTGCCAGCTTGGAATAACGCTCGGCATCCTCGGGCTTGCCCAGAATTTTGGCAACTTGAGAGAGGATATAAGCGTCACGATAGTAGTATCCAGTCCAGATTAAAGGCGGGGGAGTTTCACTCGATATAAACTCTTCTTCACCGGGAGCTTCGCCCGGCAACATATGGTCGCCATAGTGTCCTTTCGTTACAATATGATTTCCTGCTATAGAAGCAAGGTAGTCAAGCCATTTTTTCATACTGTCATAATGCTCCTCCAGGATGCGCTTGTCTCCGTAGTATTGGTAGAGATACCAAACGAGGATAGGGTAATTACCACCCCAGGCGGGGTCTGATCTGTCAGTAGTATAACTCGGTGCAACATCCGGAACAGTTCCATCCTCTCTTTGAGCGTCTTTTATGTCATTGAGCCATTTCGTCCAAAAAAGTGGCATATGTTTTCTGACATAAAGAGTCCCGGCAACAGTCGCCGGGTCAGTCCACGCCCAATGCTCACGGTGAAGGCAGTCCAGCGGTATACCAAATAAGCCGTTCGTGAAGGTCCAAGCCACGTTTTGGTGAATCTGATTGAGCAAAGGATTTGAGCAGTGGAAATCCCCGGACATATCTACTGCCGAGTAAACTACCCTACCTTCAAGATCCTCCAGTGTTGGTTCTCCGGGATAACCCTCTATTTGGACGTAACGTACGGGATGATAGGTAAATCTTGGCTCATATGTTTCCCCTTGTGGGTCTCCTTTCAAAATGTAGTAATCTGTTTCCTTGGGCTCGGGGTGACGCCTTTTGTCTATTAATCCGCTATCTTCGAAGATACGAGCGGAATACTTGATAGAGACCTTGGCACCTCTTGGACCTTTTACATAAATCCTTACCCAACCTCCGAAGAGCTGGCCCATGTCGTAGACGTATACACCTGGTTTTGGATTGGTAAGCTTTACCGGCTTAATCGTCTTGTTCACCTTAATCGCAGGCATCAACTGCGATACCATCTTTCCACCGGGAGGGTCTTTTATCACAGCGCTATCCCAATCAGAATCATCATAGTTAGGGTTTTTCCAGCCAGGCTTTTCCAGTCTAGCATCATAGGTTTCCCCACCGTAGAGGTCATTGCGGATGATCGGACCGCCGGAAACTCGCCACGTCTCATCAGTTGAGACGCTCATAGAGCTACCGTCGGTAAACTCGATATTCATCTGCATAAGCAACCTCGGTGAGTCTCCATACTTCTTCCAGCCAGGTTCGCTATACCATCCATTACCGAGCATGACGCCTATCGCATTTCGACCAATTCTCAGGTAATCTGTCACATCATAGGTTACATACAGCACTCGTTTAGTGTAATCGGTTGTGGCTGGGTCAAGAACATGATCTCCTACCTTCTCGCCATTGATATAAAGCTCATACCAGCCTAGCCCACAAATGTATACCCTGGCCCGTTTGACTCCCTTCGTAATGTCAAACTCCTTGCGAAGAAGTGGAGCGGAAATTGAGACATCTGCTCCTATCCATTTCCCTTCCCAGTCGCTTTCGTTCAGCAATCCCATCTCAAACGTGGCTGGTTCACTATATGGGCCTGGTCTGCCATCCTTATCCCAACATCTGACTTTCCAGTAACACTTTTCACCGCTCGTCAAAGTACTCCCTTCATAGGGAATGTTTACCGATTTGTCCGATGTTACCTTCCCGCTGTCCCACTTGTCGCCGATGTTGGCATTAATTTTTTCCTCACTGCTGGCAACTAGGATTTGATAAGCGGATTGCATTTGCCCTCGCCGGCTTGATTTAAGTTCCCAGCTAAATCTTGGTTGTGCTACATCTATACCCAGAGGGTTTTTCAAATATTCGCATTTTAATTCTACCGGTGTTAGGGTGTTTTCAAATTGGCCCGTGCACCAATGCAATAGAATTAAAGCTAAAAATTGAGCATCCATTTCGCACCCTCAAATGAAAGAATGAAGGATTTTCGACACCCCGACGAGGTCGGAAATGCCGAAAAGTCCAAAGTGTAGGAGAAGTAGGAATTAATATCCGTTTTTAATCCTTCCCCATATGGTTGGTAAGCTATCTTTATAATCTACAGCTGCACCCTTTAGGTCTGTCACAAGAACATTGTCATACTGGCCATGTTCACCGCCATCCTCCCAGAAGCCTATAGCACCTCTGTCAAAGGTCTTGTTTTTATCATCCCATGTGCCAGCCAACTTCAGATCCTTGTCCGATTTGCCTATATACAGCTCGAAATGATAGCCTTTAGCGATAAGCTTCCACCGATACCATTCATCTGGCTCAGGCGGCTGTGTCTTTATTGGGGTCTGCTCAACAGTAAAATTACCATCTTTGAATATGTGCCACCAGAGGACGTTTGGATCCTCCCTAAAAGAGTGTTGGAACATGTAGTAGTTTTGGTCGTCTTGTACTCGGACTGCAAAGCCAGCAGTTGCACCATCAGAACATTCTTTAACATCTGCAAACATGATGAAGTCGGTGAAGTCGTCCTTAACGGTATATCCAAGATTCCATCCACTAGCCGTCGCAAAGTCCAATACTCCATCGACTACCTTCCAACTTTCGTGAGCATTCCACACATCCTTGTCAATCCCTTTTTCGAAGTCCTCCTCGAATAGCGTCTTACCAACAGAAGCTGAGACGCATACCAGCACTAACAAGAACGCGAGAAATGGCAAAAAGATCATCAGGGGCTTTCTTGATTTAATCATGATTGTCACCTCCCTATACTTTTGCACTTTTCGGGTTCGCTCATATTCCCTACAAAATATAGCACATATCACCCCTCCCCTTGTCAAGTGAAAATTTCAACCATCCCCCATCAGCCCCACCACGCTGCGTCGCCGCTTGCACGAGGCCGCGCCTGGCCCCTGCTCAGAAAGAAAACCCTGAAAAAGAGGCTAAACTGGCCCGCATTGAGCAGGTAAAGGCCGAGGTGAAACCAGAAGACCACCTCCTGTACGAAGATGAGAGCACCGTGCGGTTGCTTCCTCTCCTACGGGCGATGTGGATGCTTGTCGGGCAGCAGTTTCGCATCCATGTGCCACCCAACCGGAATCGTTGCTTCCACATCTTTGGGGCATTGGAGGCACGCACTGGCGAATGGGTATACCGTATCATTGAAAAGCCCTACCCGCTCAGAGGGCTTCTACTGACATACATAGCGGTCGATCGGCGGGAAGCCCTCGGTTAAAGCCTCGACCAGCCTCTTCGCCCCCTTTCTCACCTCATCGCTTAGCGGGGCCGCTATATTGAACGATTTGGCCTGAATTCCGATGAGGACTACCTTACCGACAGACCGTCTCAGCCACTTTAGAAGGAAGGAGATGGGAATGGAATGGGTGCTAGCGAAGATCGTATCGGCATATTCCGGTTCGATCTCCCTGAACTCCCCGGGTTCGATCCCCATCTCCGCGGCATCCACCAGAACCACGAGTTCAGGATTGAGCCTTTCGATCTTGCCGATGAAATTCTCGGGCGCTGTCCCGCATCGGAATCCGATCCAGCCGTTTTCCCCCTCTATCAATTCGGCCACATAGAGCCCAACGGCGTCGTCGCCGCCGAGTTCGTTCCCTATGCCCATCAGCACCTTCATCCCGTGATCTTCCCCCTCAGATCAGAGATGAAGCTCTCAAGCCTATTCATCTGTGATGGGCGACGCAGCAGATCATCCTTCTCCTGAGCGTAGAGTCTGACCTTACCGATCAGCTCGGCGCCGTAATGTCTGAGCCATGTGGAGAAGATCTTATCATGCGTTTCGAAACCTCCTCCGGTCGCGACGCTTATCAGTGCCACCTTCTTACCCCTGAATGGGGGATCAGTATGGGCATATACGGCGTGGGATCTGTCTATAAAATCCTTCATCACGCCGGGCGGGCTATGCCAGTAGACCGGATCGCTGATTATGATCAGGTCGGAACTAAGCCATTCATCGAAGACGAGCTGAAACTCGTCGTCATCGATGATACATCTCATCAGCTTCATGCACTCCCTGCATCCGATACAATGTTTTATGTTGTAATCCGCCACCCTGATGAACCTAGTTTCCCCCAGATCTTCGAGCATCTGAAGGGCTTTCCGGACGGCCGTGTCGGAGTTGCCGCCTTCCCTGGGGCTTCCCGAAACCCCGAGTATTCTCATTCCGATCACCTCCCCAGGTGTATCTCCTCCGCCGTGGCGTTAACGGATCTCATCCTCTCCGTCAGCGTCTCCCAGGGCTCATCCTTTATGTTTACAAGGCCGTAGTTGCTGTTTTCGCCGTCAAACCTGCCCTGCGCGGGTTCATCGACGTACTCGAACCAATGATATCCCACGACGAAGGGCAGTTTCATGAGCTTCGTAACATACCTTTCAAAACAATCGGCTCTATCCTTCTGGGTTTGAACCGGCTGACCGGCGCCTCTGGTGTTCGGGAGGCCGGAATCCATGGCTTTGAACGAGAACTCCGTTATCATGATTGGCACGCCGGTTATGTCATATATCTCATTCAACTTAACAACGGGGGGTTCGAAGTCGTAATTGTTGAAGGAGACCACATCTACATGGCCGGTCATCCCCTCGATCACCGGTGACGGAGCATAGCCGGCGAAACGACATCCCAGAATAAGATGATTCGGGTCGTATCGTCTGATCGCCTCTTCGCACACCTCGAAGTATCTCTCGGCGATGACCTTCAGGAAATGAAGGGAGTCGATGAAGAACCTCTCCGAACGGTTGGGAACCTTGGATATCGAGGCGAGCTCCTCAAACGAGTTGATCTGAATTCCCCACGCCCGATTCAGCTCATCGACCGATTCATAATGCTCTTTGATGAAATCGATGAGCTTCTTCCTCCCAGGCGAATCGGATGGAAGGGAGAGGTAATCCTCGAGCAGCGTCTTGGGTGAACGCCAATCCGGTCCCCATCTCAGCTCGTTGTCGGTGAAATACCCTATGAGATATGGATCATCGGAACGTTTTTCACATTCCCTTTCGGCTATCTCGTTCACGGCATTTGAGAACTCCCGGGAGAACACATCGGGGAAGGTCCCTTTCGTCCACGAGGCCCCTGCCCTTGCCCCCAAGTTCAGCATCACCGTGTAAGGCATCTCCTGATGGAACGTAGCAGAGCTGGACCAGGCACCTATGGTGTTGAAGTTCCAGGAACGCAGCCTTTCGACAGTCGTTTTCGCCCATGTTTCCGCATTCCCGTACCTCTCCTCACTCACCCTCCCATATGGTGAGTATCCGAGGGCCGGGCAGTGATCGGCGGTGAAGCTGACATGGTTGACCCCTTTCGAGATGAAGACGTTGCCTTCAGGATCGACCAGCCACCACTTCCCGTTTATCCTCTCGACGTGGAAGAACCCCGTGGGTTCACCTTTCAACTCCGTCCATCCGCCGAACCTATCATATCCTCCCGCACAGATGAGGAGCGAAATCATAACTTCGACCATGGTTTACCTCACGCGCCCAGCCTTTCGATTATCTCCGCGTTCTGCCTCAAATGCTCATGTTCGGTAGGCCCGATCGTCATGGCGTCGACACATTTGAGGCCCAGGACGTATTTGATCGCCTTTTCGGGATCGGATGCGAGCGGACCGCAGCCGAGAACTTTCATGGCGTATATTCCCTTGCCGGCGTTATGGGCTCTCTCCAGTACCGGGATCACCTGCTCGGGCGGGGCGTCCATCCTGATCCCGGCATAGTTGATCCTGACCAGTATGACGTCCACCCACGGCTCAGAGGCAGCGGTTTTCAGGGCATCGATCCCGTGCGATGAGATCCCAACAGCCCTCACCAGCCCCTTCTCCTTGGCCTCAGCCAAGGCGTCCATCGCTCCTCTGCAGCTTACGTTCCAGTCGCCGGAGCTCTTGGCGTGAAGCAGGACGATATCCACGTACTCCGTCCCGATCTCCCTGAGGAACCTCTCCACATCCCGACGGCACGCATCGCGATCTCGGGAAGTGGTCTTGCTCGTTATGACTATATCCTCTCTATCTATACCTTTCAGCGCTTCCCTGGCGTGTTTGTGCGATCCGTATTGATCGGCCATGTCCCAGAAGTTGATGCCCAGATCGTAACCGAGCTTGAGGAGATCGACCAGCCAGTCGAAACCCCTTCGGGTCTGATCGGAGTTATATCCCCATCCGTTAGTTCCCGTGCCGATCGCCAGCCTCGAGACTACTAATCCCGTGTCACCCAGCGGAATCCTTCGCATCATACACCCCCTCCGCTGTTTTTCCCTGACATGGGAAATTATAACATCGGGATTCGGCTCCGCGCAAACACTAATTAAGC
>CAZHVH010000035.1:0-16411 GCA_964535855.1 uncultured bacterium | reverse complement strand
CATAAACCCTGATGCTCCGTTCGGATTCGTAATCGATATCCTCGATTTCCACCGGCACCATGGCCTTTTGTGGATTGTTAGCACCTGATGCTTCACTCAAGATTTCATCCAGTTTTTCATCTCCACCCATCGCTTCGACAAGTGCACTAAAGGCTTGTCTGCCGACGAACCGTAGTTCGGCCCTCTCTTTCATTGTGATTGCGAGCTTAGCGCAGGCGAGGTTGAGTGTGGTAAGGAATCGGACGTTCTTGGGAGATGCCGATTTAAGGGCATTGTGGATGTCATCCTGGGTGATGTGGACCCTTTCTATCAGTCTCGACAGATCCGGTTCATCGAATATCACCACGTTAGCAGGCGCGAACTTAAGCAGCTTCTCCTCCATCAATTTCTCATTGGTTGCTATCTCATAGACGCAAGCTGCCGGCTGTGATGTAGCGAATTGACGGTAGTAAGGGCAATTACTTGGATCATGACCGCATGCTCCGGTGAGGCACAGGTTCTTCACCACCGAATGACGTTTGGCTGCGATTTTATCCGCTACTTTCCAAAAGGGACACCTGGGCGTATCGTATTCATCCCTGGGTGCTCGTGGCATGATGTGCTTAACACCTGTCTCAGACAATATCCCAGCTTGGTCAAGCAGATCATGTCGTGGTGCAATATAAATCGGTCTAATAGCGCCTTGAGTTTCTCGGTAGATTTCGCCTGCGACCTGAAGTGTGGTTGTGGTTTTGCCGATGCCCTGGAATCCGCGAACAAGCAGAATTTCATCGCCTGGATTGAGGATATACCGGCGGATTGTCTCGGCCATATCCCCTCGTAGTTCTTCGATCAACTCCGGTGTAACCTTAACAGTAGGTGTAGGTCCAGGCGGTTCACAGGTTCGAACCGAATCGGTACGGAGCTTGGACAGATCCGGCGCCGGCCTGAAGGAGAGGATATCGGGATATCCGCTGTTGAGCAGCAGGTCGTCTAGTCCTTTACCTTCCTCGATCTCCCATTCCGCTATGAAGACTCGATACCCGTATTTGAGGAGCTCGGAGGCGAGCTTATCCCGCTGCGCCTTCACCGACTCGTTCTCCCTGAGATCAGCGTCAAAAGCAACGACGACCTCTTCTGCTCCGAGGGTCCAGAGGGATTGGAGGATATCATCGATCTTCCATGTGGTCACACCGGGGATTCCGAGAACAGGTTCTTCGAGCTTCAAGGCTGAGATATCAGCTTTCAGGACGCCTTCCGTAATCCAGACTCGTTGCCATCCATTTTCAGCTTTGACCTTCGGCATCGCCACGTGGGTTCTAGTTTCAGCCTTCACACCGCCGTATCGTGATGCGGAGAACCAAACGTATTTGCCAACACCGAATCTCTCCGGATCATCAACCCTCACCTGAGCGCCGACGATCCTTCCTTCGGCGTCCCTCACAGGAAGAAGGAGACCGCCGCCGAATCCGACGAAGGCGGCGCATCCGCTTTTCGTCTCATAGAATCCAGGAATTTGGAGGAGATCCTTCTCGAACTTCTTCCTCATCTTCCCTGCAATTCTGATCCTGTCGTGGATATCCGGTGGCAGAGTACAATACCCTCTCTCCAGCAGCAGTTCTACCTCCTCCTCGCTCAATCCTCTCTTCCTGAGATTCTCCCTGTGTCTCTCCTCCAGGGAGAGATGGGCAATGAGGGAGTTATAGACATCGGAGACCGAAGTCGGAGTTGTATCTTCCTTTTTTGCTTCTCCGAGCTCATGTAACCAGCCGAAGGGCTCCTTCGGTATCGAACTTGGGATGATTCCGCAGATAGCATACTTGTTGTCCTTCGAGATCCGACATGAGTGAGTGTTGCCGCATATCGGACAGGGATTTTCCGGAGAGGCTTTGACAAACTCGATTCGCTCACTCCCAGCATAGATTGAGAAACCTTTGCCATTGACTTCAACGTGATACCGTCTACCTTGTTGCTCCGGGAAGAGGTCGCGAATCCCTATACCCAAAGCATCGCAGATCTCCTCGACGGAGCAACCCGCAAAACAATGTAAAAGGATACGCCCATCATCACCAACGCTTATAGACAAGGACGGATGCTTGTCGTCATGGGCAGGGCACTGAGCAACCCATCCTGAAGACGTCTGATGAACATCACTGAGCTTGTCGAGTAGTTTTGAAACCACTTTCATACCTCCTCAACCTATCATCTTTGTGGTATAATAATAGTAGTGACAAGAATGCCTCTTTTTAACCTGGCATCCTTGTTGCTCCCAACCGCTACCACGGTTGCAGAGCCTTTAAAAAGTGTTGCCAAAGAGTGCGTGCGTGAGGGGTCGGGAGGCATCCCGACCCTCATACGCGTCACGTCTTCGGCAACTGAATTATAGCCTACCGCCGCCCTAGCATCAATTCCTCTTATATATCGTATAAGTTGTCCGAAGCGGCTCAACTTTTTCATTCCGTCTCTTCTGCCTCAAGTGCGCTCTCCAGGATTTTGCGAACGAAGAAGGCCATTGTCTCTCTCCTTTGGAAAGCTACTTCTCTGATCCTCTCGACAAGCTCGTAAGGGAGGTTCACCCGAAGCTGAAAGCTCCTCCCGTTAATCTTTTGCCGTTTCATGGTTATCCCCTCCTTCCATATCGCATTCGGTCAAAACAACTCAAATTTTTCATTCTCTATCTCGCTTAAGGTTTTCTCCAGTATCTGTCGAACCCAGAAGCTGATGGTAACTCGATCCCTAAATGCGGCTATCCGCACCTTCTCTACCAATTCGGTTGGCAGATTCACCTTCAAAGGATAAAAATCGCCGTTAAGTCGCTGTCGTTTGATCATCCATAATCACCTCCTTGGGCTGGTGCATCCAGAAAGGAAAATGTTTCCGGCATGTCAATGGGAGGTTAGGCTCTTAAGCCCTAAACCCTTGTGTTGCCTATTGCACGTGTCAAGCTCATGTGATATAATATCTCTTGCTGGATGCACCTCGTTAGTTTTTAAAAGAAGTTTTCGAGCCCGCGCGGCATACGCGGGCTCGATGATAAATATTATATCCCATTCGCGGATCAAGATCAACTGTTCCAGTCCTCACCTCATAACAGAACCATCTGGCGCAAATCCTAGATATGCGATGTTCAACGCGGCATTCTTGTCTCATCTTCCAGCCTTAAGGATAGTGCTTATCGAGCGCTCCAAGTTGAATCTGATACTCTTTATCTCCTCCTCCATCTTTGAGAGGAAAGCGAATGCCTCTCCGATGGCCCAACCTGGATTACGACTCAGTTCTACTATGCAGCCCTGAATTCTCAACTCAACGTGTGGGAACGACACCAAACAGCAGAGTCTATTCAGAGCTCGCTCGATATCGAGCAATCCCTCACATATTGTTCTCTTTCTTCGAGCCTGCTCTTCATACAAGGATTGTAAGAGCTCCTGGAATTCCGAATGTTCCTTCATGTAAAGCTCAACGGCAGCTTGTTGAAGCCCGTCGATCGCCTTTGGTAGTTCCGCCCAGTTCTCATCATAGAGGATCTCCTTCAGAGCTTCCTCAGCCCGATATAACCCGTCGGTCTCCATATCACCGGCCTCGGCTTCAATGGCCTTGACCCTCCTTAGCAACTCCTCAAGCTTATCGTAAGTCTTGGCGTCCATGCCTGGTCCTCCGTGAATCGGAGCCTCCGGCTCCTCTACCTTTTGATAAGGGCGGGATTAAGCCCGCCCGTTTTGTATTTCCTCTCGAATCATCAGATACCATGCCTCAAGCAAGGGATCGGTGTTTCGCCTTTGCACTTCGGCGACAACCCTGATCTTCCCGACTAGCTTCCTCTTGATCGCCTCTACAAGTTCGGCCTTCTTCATCACCGTGTAGCCTTGTATCCGCAGATTGGCGCCTATTCTCTTCAGTGCGGCATGTGATAATCCCTCCAGCCCTTTGAGGACATCTTCAGGGATATCGGGATATCCGATCTCAGCTCTCACGTCGGGATGGACGATTCCTTCAAGATACCACGGCGGCGCCCAGGTGCCGACTGTGACCTTATCCTTGCCTGCAAGATACAGTATCCGCAGTGTTGGCCAATGGATAGGTGCGAGGGATGAATGGCGGATAGCCGACCATATCTCCGGCCTGTAAAGCAGCCTCACCCTGCCCACAAAGCTATGAGCTTCCACCTTGCCGAATAGGTCTTGCTTGCCTGGCCATTGGAGATCGGATGAGCCGGTCAGATCAGCGAGCTTTTCCTTGTAGAGTTTCCACTGCTTCTGGATCGGCCCGGAGAGGATGAAGAGGTCATCGCCAAACACCCAGGAGCCCTCTTGATAGTTTCGGCGTGTTTCCTCAACCCACTCGGCGTATCCCTTGCACCACTGCCGCAGGATAAGATAAGGCGGTTTATCCTGAGCTATGGCCTGCATCTCAGCGGCGATCTTCGCCCAGGTGGGGATATCCAGCTCCGACAGGGATTCCACGCCGTAGATGTGGTAGTAGTATCGCTTGATTGCTGATATCTCGGAGGGTAAGCCTCCAGCGAAGATAAGCTTGGCGGCATCCTTCAGGCAACCGTAGAACTTGCGCCGATGGTAGGCAACCGGATCATCCTCAGCCGGTGCGGCAGAAAAGATCTGTGAGGGCATCATTGCCCTCCAGCAGATCGGGTCTTGTTCAGGAAGGAAGTTGAAGTAACCAAGCATTGTTGGACCTCCTTGACTCGGTCGCCTTCGACCGATATAATTGGTTAGTGATAGCGGTTTTTGGTGGTGGGGAGGCTTCGGCCTTCTCACCTCAATGGAAGAGCCGGTGGAATCCACAGTTCGCCGGTGCGCTTCTCCCACCTTTCAACCTTATCCTTGAAATCAGCTACTGCTGCGATAATTGCAGCGTTCTTCGAGAGCCCAGATTTACGTGAATAGGTATCTAGCCAATCCATCAGCTCTTTAGGTAACCTAACGTTCATGGCTCTTTTCTCAATTGTCATTGCCTTCACCTCCTCACCTTAGCACTATATATTATACCATAAATGATGCTATTTGTCGAGTGGGAATTTAGGGGAAGGGATGTAGGGAAAGTTTGATTAAATGGTGCACAGTGGTATAATAGTGTGGAGAAAACAATGATCTATGTGAGGAGTGATGTTATATATGGCTAGTAGAATCCCAATAGCGATCACCGTAATACTGGTGTTTGCCGTTTTTCTGTTTTCGTGTAGCAGGGAAGATGAAAGGCTTGTTCGAGTTGCTAAACAGCAGCTAACCCTCGGTATGGTTGAAGAAGCTGCGCGGAGTTATCGAAAAGCTTTGGCGATCAACCCTAGAAATATCCAAGCCCACCTGGGAATGGCTATCCTATACTATAGGAAAGGGCAAATCCGAGAATCCTTGGAAAGCATATACCGGATCTCGATACTAGGGAAGCTGAATAAGCTCAGAGAGTCCTTGCTTGATAATTTCGGATGGATGTTCTACATCTCAGCTCCTAGTTTGACCTTCCCAGGTAAGAGCTTATCCGATCTTGTTTTCTCGCCTGACCATCGGTACGTTGCATTTACCATCGATGGTAAGCTTCAGGTGTTGGCTTGCGGTCCTCGATTACAGAAGGTTCCTTCCCAGATAGATCCCCAGGTTCGTTTTCAATTCAATAATGTGAAATGGATTGACAGTCGAACGTTGCTGGGCCGAGAGGGAAGCTTTGTATCTAACAACTTCAGGTGGTATGTGTTGAAGATTACTGATGGGATTATTGGGCATCCTCAATTTCTTTGGGAAGCAGCGAACGTCAAGATATCGCCAAATCGCAATTTTATTATTGGGGAACATGTTAATGCACGTCTATATGTTCCAAGCTTCTATGAGGACTCTACTTTCCTAGTCGCAAGGTTAAAGAAAGAGGAAGAAGTGTTTGTCAAAGTAGGGAGTATCTTCAAAGTGAAGGGTTATTGGATCTCCTTCGATTGGTTGAGTAACAGAACTTTGAGGATAAGCTATTACTCATCGGATACCAACGGTGATGGCAAAATCGACTTCGCTGATAAGCGAGAGGATCTCTATTTTGATATCCCTCTTATGAAGAAGCTGAAGGACTATTCGAACGAGTCAAGGCCGGAGGGAGAACAAAGTCCTGATGGGAAATACTCTCTGCTTGTTAGAAAGAACCGGTTGATATTGCGCGATGGCCAAGGTGGAGAGAAAGAACTAGGGTTGGAAGGAAACATCTGGGTTTGGAGCTGGGTTAGCACATCTCAAGCAGTGATATCGAAACAAATTCAAAACGGTAATCAGCTTGAAGAGAAATACTTTCTGGTGGATACATCCGGAGGTGTTTATCCTTTTCCTCAAACTTCTTTGCCTCAGGAGTGTAGAATTGGCGATCTTAAAGTTTTCTCCTCGTGGGTGCTGTTATCTATCGTTAAGAAATTATCGCCTCAGGAAGAGAAAAGGATGAGTAACCTATCGTTTAAAGATCGGGCGAAAATGCTGGAGGAGATCGGATTTCTCAGGGAGATATGGTTGGTTGATAGCGAAGGACGGAGAGTAGCGCTTATAACCTCTGATTCTTTACCTTTTGGTTCAGGTGGTTATCCTGAAGATTTTTGGGTCCTTGGAGATCGATTCCTGCTGGTAAAGCAATCTCGAATCACGGGTAAGTTGCTTGCCAAAGCTGAGATAAAATCGGTGATCTTAGATATGGAGAGCGGACGTATATTTGTCCTTCCTTTCGAGCTGAAGGCGGTTGAAAGCAACTTCTTATTCTTCGCGAAAGATGAGTCGGGAATGTTCGTCGTTGAATTGAGGGAGGATCTTTCAGGCAAACGGATTAATGGGTGGAGGAAGTTCTATTCTACCCAAGAGTAAGGGTTAAGATTGAGCAACTCAAATTCAGAGGGCGAGAAACGATGATATAGCGTTGATACAGACTTATATCAACCCCAACCTTCTGAACCCCTCCGCGTATTCAGGATTTTCCTCAGCCAGCCTCATAGCGGTTTCCCTGAGAGATTTGAGCAGGTCGAACTCGGCCTGCAATCTTTCTGTCCGTCTTTCTTCCTCTCTTAGCCTTGCTTCCAGTTCCTTGACTTTCTCTCTGTCAGCTCGTCCGTAGAGGTATGGGATGGTGATGATAGCGGCAAGCAGGGTAGCCCAGAAGGCTATAAGAGCTGCGACGATGGTGATGAACTTAGAGCTTACCTCCCGCTGGACGGCGATGATATCGTCCTTGGTGGCCATAGTTTTCATTTCGGCTCTGACAGCCTTTATCTCTCCTCTCATCTCGGCGATGTCCAGCTTGATAGCGGTTATCTCCTTTTTGATAGGTTCCAGCTCAGAGCGGATGATCTGCTCCACGTCTTGCCTTGTTAGCTCCGCAAAGGAAGGCAAGGCTATGGCGAGGAGCAATGCGATAGCGAGTGTGTTTTTCATGACGTAGCTCCTCCTTGCCTGGTCTCCCACCTCTGCATTGCCTCTTCGATCAAGGTGCGGCAAAAGTAGGAAAGGCTCATGTTTTGCGTGTTGGCTGCTTCTTTAACTCTTGCGGCCAGGTCGGGAGGGAGATTGACCATGATGCGGTAGAAGTTGCCTCCGCGCTGAAACTTTCTGGGTTTGAGTGCTTCGGTCATCTTAAGGTGCCTCCTCCTTTTCTTTTCGTTAGGTGAATTATACCACGGAGATGGGATGTATGCAACATACAACATGGGAATTTGCCGGTAACGAAGGTTATGTTAACCAAATCCACAAATCCGCATGATTGCTGAATCCGTCGGCCTTCATATCGAGCGGATAACGGCTTTCTCTCGCTCGGTGTGGCTTATGGGTCATCCTTGGCCTTTTGAGCGCGTCAGAGGGCCTCCTGTAGCTTCAGCTTTGTGGTGAGCCAGAAGCCTTCGCTATGATATCACCCTCCCAAAGCTCTCTTCCTTACCACGAAATCTCTAGCAAGCTTTTCGTTGACCGGCTCTGCCACCTGGACGTTTATCGCCGGAGCCGGTCGAAGCCGCCCCTCGGCCAATAGATCTGCTATCTCCCTCGTGTTATCAGCCGTCATCCTCGTATTCCTCTCTATCATGTCCAATATGCTCTCACTGCTCTTCAGCAACAGCGAGATATTATCCGCTTGTGTCCTGGTGATGGTACGTATTGCACTGGATATGCCTCCTGTCTGTGCGCTGAGAGTTTCCGAGCCCTCTAAAAATTCGGAAACAAAATCTCCGGCACTTACTTGGAATGTATCCCAAGCCTTGCCTACCGCCTGAAACATATTTTTGCTCGCTGACTTGAGATTTTCCATCTCTCCTTTCGTTATCGTCTCACCACCCGGGCCAAATTCGCTTATGGCTGCCTCGTACGTGCTTGTCCATTCGTCCATGTATTTCTTGATGAATTCTGCTTCGAGGAGTCCCTTGGCAAATTCTTCAAGTATGGTCTTCAGCACTACTCTTCTCATCCGGTTTCTTATTTCCTCCGGATCAGCTCCCTCGAATATCGCATCTACCATTATACCTGCCAAGCTATCTTCGATTGATTCCGCTGTCTGTTCAGCTTGCTCCCTTGCCTCTTCGTCAACCTTCCTCCACCAATGCCATAGATCCTCCAACCCGTTGAGGATGTGCGTTATCGCTCCGCCGATATCGCCTTTCAGTGCAGATGACACAGCCTGCATCCCTTCATAAGCCGCCTTGTTGCTCTCCTTGCTCACATCAGCGTACTCAGCCCATTTGTCTATCACCCAGTCCAATTCAGCAACGAATATCTCAATTGCCTTTGATATTATCATCAGCAATATGCTGATATCTCCAGCGGCCATCGCAGCCACAGCTTTCTCTATCTCCTCTGATGCAGCTTTCACCTTGGCCTTGAGCGTTTCCCAAATATCGGAGAGTCGAAGCGTGCTATCGGTAACGCTATCCGTTGCTTTCCTCCCTTTGTTTATCAGATTCAACAAATCGACAAGGCCCGCCTCTCCCTTCTTTATTTTCTCCAACAGATCAACAAGATCCTGGATCTCTTCCTGAGCATATGAAGCAGTCTCAGCAAACACCTGCATCCATTCTTCTGTACCTTCCATTCCCATCTGAGTAAGCACTGCTAATTTCATGGCCGCAGCGCGATAAGCTTCAAAACGATCCACTAGCCCAAGTCGAACCAGTTCCTGTCGAACTCTGGTGGAAGCACCGGCCAACGCACCAAGACGTTTCTCTGCCGTCTCTGCATTGAGGATGAGCTTCCTGAAATACGTGTCCGGGTCCCAGATAGGCAGAACCTCAACACGTATGCCCTCCAAGTATTTTTGGAGCTCGGCGATATCCTGTTGTCTCTGCTGGTATGCGTCGCTGATAATCTCTGTTATCCGCTTTTGTTTCTCCCTTTCAGCATCCTCCGCTTCCTTCGCCTCCCGCTCAAGCCGTTGTCGATTAGCCCTTATCACATCCCTCTGAGTACCGACATACCACCTAACCCAATTATCATGGGCCTTCTTCGCTTCTTCCGAAGCCCTCTTCTCTTGATCGGCCTTTGCTTTCGCTATGTCCCGCCACAACTTGACTACGGTTCCATACAACTCTATGTCCATCTTCTTGAGCTGATCGTACGAGATTTTGTATTTCGACAGCACCTTGTCTATGGCGGCTAGGACAAACTCCGCTCTACTACCTGCCAGCTTTTCCCCTTTCAGTTCGGCCTCCTCCCATTCCACCTCGGCCTGCTTGATCGCCTTGCCCATCTCATCCTTAAGCGTTTCAGCCGTAACCTGAACCTCTTTCCGAATCGGCTTCAACATTAGCTGGAACGCCTTGAAATCAGTGAGCAACCTCCGAGTGAATTGAATCACCTCGCTTATGTCCTTCCCCTCTAAGAATGGGAACATAGCTGCCAACTGCCCGGCTATTCGGGATTGCTCCAGTAGTAAATCATTCACTGCCTTGATATTGAGACGGCCATACTGAATCTGGTCATTGATCCCATCATAGGCTGCCATCAAACCTTCTATCTTCTTCAGATCGGTAATTTCTATCAATCCCGCTGCAAAGCGAGCTCGCCTTGTTTCTGTTTCCGCAAGTTCCTGTGTAAGCCTAGAGTACTCATCCATATAAACATCACTAACTATCTTGATCTGTTCTCTAACCTGTTCCGGAGTTACGCCTATCGGTGTCTCATGCCATAGCATCTCTGGTGCTATATCCTTGAGTTTCTCAAGCGCTTTCGCTGCATCCAAGGTTCCTTTCTCGAATTCTAATTGCAGATCGCCGATCTTGGTCAACCTTGGCTCTAACTCCCTCAATCTCGAGTTTAAACTGTCCACTCTCCTAGACTGATCAAGGTATGCTTTACCCCACTCTCTGATTGTTTCTGCCTGGGTGAGTTGTGTGATCTGCCGCCGCAACTGTATGTGCAGTTTTAGCTTTTCGTTCACGATTCCTATAGCGTTACCTTCTTTATCAAATCCAGTCGCAACCTGAGGTGCAATCTTGGTGATCTCGTTCATGACTTCCTGGAGTTCCTTATGATGCTTCCTTGCTTCCGATACTGGTTCGGTATCGCCTATTTGCTTGACCAACTCCTCATACCGTTCGTAAAGCTTTTCCAGCGTCTCAACCTGATCTTCTGTCTCCTCCTTCATCTTCTCAAATTCAGCCCTTAACCGTATCAACCGATCCTCGGTCTTTTCAAAGGTCTGTGCCACCTTACCCATCACATTGCCTAGGCCCTTAAGCAGTGTAGTTGCAACGGGCAAAGCAAGCCTCGCGAAGTTCATCCTGGCTTCTTCCATCGCTGCGTTGTAGCGAGCAAAAGCGTCCGAAGTTCGATCAACGGTTCCACCCATCCGCTTGACGATATCTAATCCCTGATCCAAGACAGCATTTGCAAATGCTGCTATCTGTTCATGCCTAGTAAGAGCTTCCGCAGCCTTGCCGATCTTCTCCGCGTATTGTTTATACGCATCGGAGACCCTGACCGTGATTCCTAGTTCGTCAAGCAGTTCCCGCTCCTGCTTGGCTATGGCTTGGGTCAACCGCTCAAAGCTTTGAGTGATATCCATGCCGAAAATCGGACCGACGGCCCTTGCCACCTTAATGAGATCACCAAGCCGCTCTACAGGGAGGGAAGCTCCTAAAGCATAGGATGCCATACGCATCAGATCCATCGTGCTTATCGTGCCGTCCGCTGCTTCTTTCAGATCGGCCAGCAACTGATCCGCATTCTCCCCGACCGACCGCGCCAGATTCTCGAAGGCAATAGCGACATCTTCAAACATAGCAGCGTCACGCGCAAGGTCAACAATCGCATCGGAGATATCCCCAAGCGTTTGGATTATCGCTCCGCCGGCGAAAAACCCTATGCCCGCCTGGAAGGATCTTCCGAGCGACCGCATCAGTCTTCCGACCGTCCTATCAGCCTTAACTGTTCCCTGCTCCAAATCGGTAGTATCCAGCCCAAGCGTATATACCAACCTGTCTATTATCGCGCCACTTCTCATATGATAACCTCCCTCGACAGTTTCTTTTCAACCTCCCGTGCGAACTTATCTATGGTCGGCATAAGCCTCTCATAAAGGGCAATCCCAACCCTCCGTTCTTCGGGAGGCGACACAAGCTGGATCTTTTCGACTCCCCTCAGCGTCACGATGATCCTCAATTCGGATCTTCGCATCCTTTTACCTCCATATGTATATATCGCACAACTCAGCCAAAGTGGCTCAAAAATCTTACAAGTTTCTCGCGAATGCGTTTCTTCATCCTTTTGACTGTTGCTACGCTCCGACGGAGCTCTTTGGAAATTTCCTCATTCGTCATACCAGTACACATCATTGTGAACGTTCGCCTCTCCTCTTCATTCAGCTTCCCGCAAAACTCCAGCCTCAAAAGCTTTGTGATTACTTCCTCCTCGAAATCCTCCTCTGAGATCTCTATCACCTCAAACGGGATAACCCGTTTCCGCCGCCTGTAATTGTCAATCAATCTATTCCTTACAGCCTTGGGAATTATCTTGTCGAACTCTCCCGCGATAGATTTCTCAACTAACTTGACGAAGGGCTCTCTCCTAGACCATCTCTCCCATAGATCCTCAATCACCTCCTGTATCGCCTCCTCAAGCTCAGCTTGGTTGGGATGTTCCACCCTGGATCTTACAGCTTCGGTTAATCTATTCAGCGAGTTCAGCGAGTTCAACCGCCGAGTGACCAGCTTGAAAAACTCTGAACTGATGGGCAAGGATACCATCTCTCCAACTTCGTTGCACACATCCTCCATGTATAGAGGGAAGGTCTCAATCCAGCGCAGAAATTCACACGCACGGAGGATCTCCTGAATTTGAGGGCACCAACAATCTGGCCGAAGGAACTCATCCGCCAGAAGCCGATGCCGTTTTACCTCCTCCTCTATCGCTTGCCACAAGCTCTGTGCCAACTCCCGACCGAATTCCCTCATGATCCGGCGGATCTCCTCTGTGATCTGGTCTGTGAGTAACTCAAATTGCACTCGACAGATCCTCCAAAATGTCGTATTATCCAATCGAAACCGCTCACAAACCGCTCAGGTGATCGCTCAATGAAAGATCATGACCGTTCATGGTACACGGTTAGAGAGGCCGCCGAGATCCTCGGTGTGTCCACCTCAACAGTGAAAAGACGTATAAAACAAGGTGTCCTTGAGGCCCGAAGAGAGGGCAACCGATATCTGATCAACCGCTCATCTCTTGAACAATTGACCGCTCAAATGAGTGGTCATGACCGTTCAGTAAGCGCTCAAACCGGTCAACTTGACTTGGCCTTGGAACTCGAACGGCTTAGGGAACAAAACCGAATGCTGCAACAGCGGGTTAGGGAGCTTGAAGCTGACAAAGCTTATCTCCAAGAGAGGATCGTTGCCCTGGAGAAACTCATCGAAACGCTCACGCCCAAAGCCTTACCAAAACCGCCGCTCAGGGAACGGGTGAAGACATGGCTCAAGCGGCGTCATTGATCTAAGCCGCCTAGCCGGAATGAGGATTGGACTCCCTGGATTTATTCCGCAACTTCGGTCCGATTATCGCTCTCATCCGAGATAACGCCTCTTCCATCACCTTGTCCCGGAGCTCGATTCCTTCCCATCCCTCGCAAATCATCTTGGCAATCCACCCCAGAAAGGGATCTGCTTGGTGTATGAATCCAACAAGCTGTTTTGCACTGAGCTCTGAAAGCATTCGCCCTGGTGTGTAATATAACCCATACTGGAATATCTCCTCATCGGATAAAGTCCATACATCTTTATTTTCGACTTTTATTACTGTGCTAGCCATCTCACGTCCGGGGTCCTCCTGACATCCGTTGCTATTTTCGCTCTTACTTCTGGAATTTTATCATATGACAGTCAGATTATCACGGCTTTGTCCTTCGGCTCCCGGACAGAGATCAGTCATATAGATCCTTCAACAATCTATCTGAAGGTGCGAAAGGCATGCAACTCTCACGCATTGACCTTCGTATACGCCTCTTAAGGATAATCCTGGCAATTCCCCTAGCAATCGAATCAAGCCGCCGATCGAAATCAATCAGCCGACCTAGACGATAGATTCCCTCCGCTATCAACCACGACGCACATCCTATGCCTATCAGCGATGCAATCGCCCGCATATACATCATAAACTAACCTCCTTCGGTACCCTCAACCTTGGGAACATAGATCACCACTTTGTTTTTCTCCTTCTTGCGCCCGCTAAAAAGTCCATGAAACGGCCCTCTCTTTCCAGGACTTATCGAGCTTTTCCTGATGGGAGGATCTGGCCACCGACATAACCCTCCGCCTGGACGATGAGGGAAAGGATATGCTTCACAGGTGCATACCGGGACGGTTTTCCGGCGATATGGGTCACATTTCAGCCGATCCCGTCCTCTAGTTCGCCCTCCATGCGCAGCACAAAGCTGACGAGGATCTCCCCACACCGCCCAGGCCCGACAGCGGGTACCGTCTTTCTTTACTGCCGTGCATCGTCGGAGCCGCTTGGCTTTCTCCGAATAGGCCATAGAAAATCACCACGCTGACTGTAAAATATCGAAGTTTTCTCATTCATTCGATTTCTCCTTCAGCGCTAGCTTAACCATCTGGCTAATCCGTAGCTTTGAGAGTTTCTCCATCTCAACAGCACAACTGCTAAGTTGAACAGCCAGCTCAAGCATCAAACGACCTAGCTGAAAATTGAGATCCGCCACCTCTTCAACACCAACCTTGCTGCGGAGCAGTTTGAGATCATCCAGAAAGTTGTTGAAAAGCGTCTGGAGTTTATCTATCCATCTCAGGAAATCCTGTTCGAGAACCTCTCTGTTCAATTCCATGTCGCATCCTCCTTCGATACCTTAGCAATCTCGGCCCTTCACCTTCTACTGCTGGCATCGCAGCGAGAAGGGAACGCTTTTTCTGCCTCGGCCCTCCTATCGGATCTGCGAGCAACCAGATCCGGTTGATACGTCCGCATCGGCGACAAACCACATCCCAGTAGACGTTTATTGTCGCCAGGCCCTCATAGCAGCCCAGAATCCGACGAACGGTTTTGTGCTTGACAGGCCAGAGAGGAGCTCCACAATTAGAGCACCACTCGAATTTGAGCTCGGCGATCATGATTTGCCTCCTAGATTAGGGTCTTCAAACCAAGATGTTTGATCACGTCTTCGACCGATCGGGCAACGAAAGCGATCCCACCCTCCCGGTTCACACGCTGGATGAAAGCTCGTTGCGAATCGGTGAGCTTGCCCTTTGGTGTCTTAACCTCGATTGCGAGGAACCGGCCCTGATAGATCCCGATGATGTCGGAGATCCCACGTGGATGGGACATAGGGCCCTGCCATTGTTTCCAGTGGAAGATCCCAAAGGCATCTAGGAGCGCTCGGATCTGCCTGGTAAGCTGGGATTCAGAGAGATACTGTCCCTTCTTGGAAGCTGATCCTTTCATCTGAGCCTCCTCAAAACGGTATCTCATCCTCATCATCCGACGCATCATCTTCGGATTCAGCTTGCCACGCTCTCAAAGCAGAGTCTCTTAGCTCCCTACAAGCGATACCCTTGGTGGACCGGCACCTCCGGATGGGATGACCCCATCACCCACAGCCACAGCCTCAACCTCCGGCGCAGGGTCGACTGTCCCTTCGCTCCTGCCCTCACTCTCCACATCAACAGGCTGCCACAGATGCTGTTTAGCGTAGAGGTGCTCACGTCTCGCAGTTTCAGGATCTATGCAAACGGATGTTGCCCAAACCAAGATGAACCGCCGACCTCCATGTTTATTGTTAGACAAGGCTACTTTAATTCGTTTCAATCCAAGTTCTTTCTCGATTTCAGTCAGGGTCTCGCGAACATAGCGTTTTACCATCTTGAATTTCCAAATCTTCACTGAAGAACACTCAGTGCAGTTCTGGAAGTTCAAAAACCACCATACTCGAACAGCCAACCCGTTTATGGTAGTCCACCATGTTTGATCCTGTCCCTGGGCTGCCTGGATCTCCTCCTCTATGACCCGGCGTGTCACTTCGCTAACGATTCGTCGCGCTGTTTCCTTCGGCTCGTCTAGATCTACCTTAAGTCGGTCGGCCAACTCTTCCAGAGTCACAAGCTGACTCGGCGGAAGCTCCTCGATTGGGATGTGTGTCAACAGATAAATACGCTTCCCCGGTGATAGGGTCTCTCTAATTCGACGTGCACATTGCACCAGCTCGCACTCGCGGGTCAACTCGGTGATTCTCTGTAACCTCGCGTCCGCGAAATCTTTGATCTTAACTTCATATCCGCTGCCGTTTACGTCCTCATAGCCGAACTTTAGCCACCTCTCGGTTAAGCTCAGATCGAGTTCTTCGCGGGGATATAACGCCAATGCTATCTCGATAATGTCTAGAGGTGCGGCCTGCGGTGCACCCATTAGTACAACGGTATTTCGGTCGCTGTATTCGTTTATCCCTTCGAGGGCGCCATAATGCTCAATAGCAAGCTCCATCGGTATTTCACCTTTCTCCTGAGCTTTTCTAAATTCGTCGGCGTATTCCTTCCAGGTGACGAGAAGCACATCCTCTGGGTTTTCTTTGGCAAGGGCAAGAGCGATCATCCTCAACCTATCGGCGCTTGAGGTCTCCTCGCCCGTATGAGGATGCAAGAGGGTATGGTGGCCGTAACGTCCGTCCAGAACTTGGACGATCTCAGTTTCTGTCTCGACCTTCGGTGCATTCCAAGTCCTCACGGGTCGGTTGAAGATCACCTCAAGTATTTCAGCAGGCATATCCGGATCAAGGACTATCACCGGTGTTCCCTTCGGCACAGCGGGCCGCTTGAGAAGGATCAGGGTGATTTCGACCTCGCCGTTGGGCTTCAACCGGATGGAGAGGTTATTCCACCTGTGACGAAGGATGTCCAGAAGATCTGACACGAAATTCAACGGTAGCTCCTCCGCTATTTTCTCAAGGTCTCTATCCACCATCGGTTTGAAGGCTGGGTGTA
>CAZHVH010000034.1:0-16470 GCA_964535855.1 uncultured bacterium | reverse complement strand
AGAGAGGGAGGACACACCGTCGGTGCTGGCGTCGTGACCAAGATCATAGAGTGATAGGGGGCGAGTGGGAATGCCGAGAGATCTGGTTATACTGGCATGTGATGTCTGTAAAAGGCGGAATTACGTCACAACGCGCAACAGACAGAAAACTCAGAAAAGGCTTGAATTAAAGAAGTATTGTAAATTCTGTCGGAAACATACCCTGCATAAAGAGACGAGATAGGTTTAACCTGCAGGCCAGTAGCTCTAACGGATAGAGCGTCGGACTCCAAATCCGAAGGTTGGAGGTTCGAATCCTCCCTGGCCTGCCATTTTTTGTAAGGAGAGAGATCTCGAAGGTCAGGATGTTATGATTGAAAGGCTGAAGAGGTATTTGAAAGAGGTAAAGCTTGAGTGGGGCAAGGTTTCCAAGCCCACCTATAAGGATATATGGGGATCGACCGTTGTAGTGATAGTAGCCGTCGCTATAGTTGCTGTCTATTTGTGGGTGGTGGATTTCACCCTGGGTAAGATCATTCAACTCCTGTTTTTCTAAGGGCGGTTTGAAATCATGCCTTGGTACGTGATACATGCTTACTCCGGACATGAACAGAAGGTTAAGCTTAACCTCGAACAAAGGCTAAAAGCGTTGGGTTTAAACGAGGAGGATTTTAAAATATTCGTTCCGACGCAGGAAGTAGCCCAAGTAAAGGACGGCAAGAAGAAGGTATCTGTGAGGACTTTCTTCCCGGGCTATGTGTTGATTTTCCTTAAGGAATTGGATAAAAGGCTATGGCATGTGGTGAAGAGCACGCCCGGGGTGATAGGATTCGTCGGATCGGGAACGAATCCGACCCCTCTGCGCGAGGAGGAGGTCAAAAACATATTTGAGGTGACACAGTCTAAGGAGAAACCGGCTCCAGCTGTCACCTATTCGGTCGGGGATAAGGTAAAGGTCATAGACGGTCCGTTCACCGGATTCCCCGGTGAGGTCGACGAGGTAGATGAGGAGAGACAAAAGCTCAGGCTGATGATCTCGATCTTCGGCCGCTCGACGCCGGTCGAGCTGGAATTCTTCCAGGTGGAGAAGATATAATGGCGAAGAAGGTCGCAGGTGTGGTCAGACTTCAACTTCCATGTGGGCAGGCGACGCCGAGTCCACCTGTCGGGCCTAGTTTGGCTCCCTACGGGATAAACATACCCGAGTTCGTCAAGAATTTCAACGCTCAAACACAGTCGCAGGCCGGATTGATCGTCACGGTGATCGTAACCTGCTACACCGACAGGTCATATTCATATGAGATTAAGTCCCCGCCCGCCTCAATCCTGCTTAAACAGGCGGCTAAGATTGCCAAAGGCTCGGGTGAACCCAATAGGAATAAGGTGGGCACGGTGACCGAAAGCCAGGTCAGGGAAATAGCTGAGACCAAGCTCAAGGATCTCAATACCGACGATATCGAGGCCGCCATGAGGATGATAATGGGAACGGCCAGAAGCATGGGCATTGTGGTGGAGAAGGACTGATGGCTAAGAAAGGGAAAAGATATCTCCAGGCTCTGGAATTGATCGATAGAACCAGGCTCTATCCGCTTGATGAGGCCATACGGCTCGTAAAGCAGGTGGCCACGGCGAAGTTCGACGAAACGGTGGAATTGGCTGCCAGACTGGGGGTCGATCCAAGGCACGCTGACCAGATGGTAAGGGGTACCGTAACTCTACCGCACGGCACCGGGAAACAGGTGAGAGTGCTCGTCTTCGCCCAAGGCGAAAAGGCCCGTGAGGCTATGGAGGCCGGAGCTGATTATGTCGGCGGTGAGGATCTGGCCGAAAGAATTCAGGGAGGCTGGGTCGATTTCGATGCAGCCATCGCAACACCGGATATGATGAGGATCGTTGGCCGATTGGGAAGGATCCTCGGCCCCCTAAGGTTGATGCCTAATCCCAAGTCCGGAACCGTTACCTTCGACGTCGCTGATGCCGTTAGAGAGATAAAGTCGGGCAGGATAGAGTTCAGGGTCGATAGATCCGGCAATATACATGCACCTGTGGGAAAAGCCTCCTTCCAGGAGGAGATGCTCAGGGAGAACATCACAACCCTGATGGAGGCTATAATCCGTGCCAGACCCCCAGCCGCTAAAGGGAGATACATAAGAAACGTGGCCATCTCCCCCTCAATGGGGCCTGGGATAAAGCTGGATCCGAATGAGTTTCTGAAACGGTAAAAACGAATATCAGAGAGATCAATTCCGGTCGAAGACGGCAGGTGCGAACTTCGGTTCGCTTAATATCCTGTCCAGACTGGGGCTGAAAGGTTTGGAATTCCCGCCTCCGTTTGATGACCGGAGGCTTTTTTGTTGTCCAAATTAAGCTGGGAAGGGATACTATGGACGAAAAACCCGTCTACACCAGAAAGGAACCCAGACCGGAGAAGATCGCCGTCGTTAACGAACTCAAGGAGAAGTTCTCCTCTAACGAGATAGGCATACTGGTGAACTTTCAGGGATTAAACGTCGCCGAGATAAACGAGCTAAGGCGCAGGTTCAGACAGGCTGGCGCTGAGTTCAAGGTCTGTAAGAATACCTTGCTCAATCTGGCCCTCCAATCGCTCGGCGTTGAGGGATATGAGCCTTACCTGGTCGGGCCGACCGGAGTGGCCTTCTCAAAGGATGCCGTCGCTCCTGCAAAGGTGCTGGTCGAATTCATAGGTGAATTCGATAAACCTCAGATCAAGGGCGCGATACTAGGTAAGAGGGTTCTCGACGCGGAGTCCGTGCCGGAGCTGACTAAACTGCCGCCGAGAGAGGAGTTGATCGCAAGGGTAGTGGGAGGAATCAGCGCGCCGATAGCCAACCTGGTATACGTGCTGAATGGCGCCAATCCGGCATCCGGTCTGGTTAATGTGCTTCAGGGAACGATCAACAAAATAGTATACGTCCTCAAGGCGATAGCCGATCAAAAGGAAAAGGCCGCCTGAGGTGAAATCTAAGGAGGTTAGGTAGAATGGCTCTCAGCAAAGAGGAGATAATCGAAGCTATATCTAACATGACCGTTCTGGAGCTTTCAGAGCTGGTAAAGGCTCTGGAGGAGAAATTCGGAGTGACGGCCTCCGCTCCGGTTATGATGGGGCCGATGCCCGGAATGCCCGGAGCCGCTGCAGGTGAAGCCGCTGAGGCCGCGGAAGCCGAGGAGGAGAAGACGGAGTTCGACGTCGTCCTGGCCTCTTTTGGCGATAAGAAGATCCAAGTGATCAAAGAGGTAAGGGCCATAACCGGCCTCGGACTTAAAGAGGCCAAGGAGAAAGTTGAGAGCGCCCCGACCACCATCAAAGAGGGGATCTCTAAGGAAGAGGCCGAGCAGATCAAGGAGAGACTGGAGGCCGTCGGCGCTACCATCGAGATCAAGTGACGAGGGGAAAATCAGGGGCGAGACGCTTACCGGTTTGAACGTCTCGTCCCTTCCTCGGAAAATCAGTTTTTGATCAGCTTAAAAGCTCTGATCCATAGGTTGCCGTTGCATATGGGGAAACTCTTATCGATTCTGAATCCCAAAGTCTCCGCCGCTTTAAAGATCAGGCTTTTGTGGGTCGTCACGAGCACCATCCTGCCGCCTTCCCTTAGAACTTCAAATCCCGATCTCATAAGCGATCTATGTATCTCCGTCGCTCTCCTCACATCGGCTATCCTCATCCCATAAGGCGGATTGGTGACGATCACATCCACGGAACCGGGGCGGAAAAGCTCTGAAAGCGCAGATACATCGTGACGGTATATCCTCACCTTGTCCTCAACTCCCGCCGAATGCGCGTTCATGATCGCACCTTCGACGTGCTTTTCGAACAGCTCAGACCCGTAGATCCGCAATTCGATCCCCCATCTTATTCCGTCATCAATTTGGGCCATGATTTGGGAGAATACCTCCCTTTTGAAGGGCAACCTCGTGAAGGCGAGATTATCTTTACGGAAGTAGCCAGGGGGCAGATCCATGGCGGTGTGTGCTGCCTCAATAGGGATCGTCCCGCTTCCACATAGCGGATCAAGCATCGTCTCCCCTTCATTCCATCCCGATATTCTCACGAGCGCCGATGCGATCGATCCCTTTAAGCTTGCCGGATGATCGTATCGCCTCCACCCTCTTCTGTGCATGCTCTCGCCGCCGACCATATCGAGGCAGACCATGCAATTATCGTTTGAGACATCCACTCTGAGCGTCACGTCGGGATCATCCAGGTTCACCCTTTGCCTGTAACCTTTTTTCTCCATCACCTTATCTATGACTGCCTGGCCGGCGGAGGCAGCTATCTGGGGTGAGATGAAACGATGCTCGCCCTTACGCTCCGATCTTATGGCGAAGCTTACATCCGGCGAGAGGAACTGGGTGAACTCCGCCTCCTTAACTCCCTCGTATATGTCCTCAAGTCCGCCCTCATCCGTTCGGATCTTAAATGAGTGTAGGAGCAACATGCAGCGGTGGATCGTTCTGAGCGAGTAACTCATTAGCACCGCCTCTTCGATCGATCGGATCGAGATGGCGACACGTCCTCTGAATCCGAAGGGATTCAGCTCAACCTCTCCCTTCAGTTTCTCCTTCATTTCATCCACAACCACCCCTTCAAGTCCCCAACATGTGGTCAGTATAGCCTTCATCTCTCCATCTCCATGAAATCCATTCTCAGCATCTCCTCGCTCAATCCCTCTTTCTGACATCTGATATCCAGATAGAGAAATACGCTCAGGAGAGCTATAACGGGATCGAAGAGAAGCGGGATGAGAAATCCAAAGCTCAGATACTCCCATCCTCCTCCGAAGCTGGTTCTTCCCTCCAGGTAGGCCGCTGGGGTGGATATGAAAAGGGATATAAGTACTTCGGCCATCACCGGTAGAAGCACCACTACAGCACCTCGCCTGAATTCCCCCTCCATTATCATCTTACCGCGTTTGATAGCGCCATATCCGCCTTCACCCTCGACCACGATGACGCTTGACGTGAGGAGATATCTGACGTAGATCAAAAAGCCGGGAAGGAGGAAAAGCATGAGGCCGAGGGTCACATAGACCGTCCATATGACGAACGAACCGAGGAGGGGAAAGAGAAGCTTGCCGAGGCGGCGAAACGGAGCAAGCAAGTCTGAGCGGAAGCCGAGACGCTCATACATAAAACCGGCGATCGGGAATGGGGCGACCAAAGGAGGGGCCAGGAGGATGGAGAGGAGTGAGATCGAAAGCACCGTGCTGACGAACATATCGCTTGGAGGCGAGGAGAATTGCAGCGGCAGCCACAAAAGAAGGGAAAGGATCGATCGGGCTGGAAACGACAGGATCAGATATCGTCCAAGCTGCCTCCTATACCCCCTCAAAACAGCCCTGTAGATCTGACCTACATTCATCTGGAACGCTGTTTTATCTGTTGCAGATAGGTTCTCAGCTCCTTGTCATAAGGCTCGATCCTGAGGGCAAGTTCGAGGTTCTGCACTGCCTCGTCCCAGCGCCCCATCTTCATGTAGAGAGCGCCGAGATTTCTATAGGCAGGGGCATATCGTTCTTTGATCAGCTTGGATCTGAGGAACTCCGACTCCGCCTTCAGGAAGGCCTCCTTAGTTTTGCCCTTTATGACATATAGGTCGAACTCCTTGCCGTTCTCCACCGGGTTAATATGGGCGTAGTGGCCCCGCGATATGGCGAAGTTCTTAACCTTCTCAGCGATCTGTTTGTCGTTGAACGTCAGAACGATTATCCCGGATTCGACCTCCCTCAGGGCGTTTTGGAGTTTATCCATCGCCTCAGTAAGGGAACTCCTGGTTAGGTCATCGGTCCATATCGGCTCGGACACAGCCTCGCCGAGATTATAGTAAACTGCGCCCAGATCATTATGCATCTCGGCGTTCTCAGGTCTTATTTTCAAAGCCTGCGTGTAGATCTGTATAGCTTTGTTGTAGAACTCGAGGGCTTTGTCCAGATTTCCATCCTCATAATACTTCATTCCCATCTGAGCTAAGTTCTTGCCCTCTTCTCGTAGGTTTCTAAACTCTTCGCTTTCGAGCATCTTATCGCTTCCGGTACCTCCTACGGTATGGGTTCTCATGTAGATGACCATCGGGATCAGGAACAGGAGGCAAATACTCACGGCTATTATGGTAGAAAGCTGAACTTTCATCTTAATCCCCCGTTACTTAAACTCATTCGCTCAAATTCCCTTTTGAGTGTAACAGTATCACTGATAGGAAACAGGAGGCAGGAAACGGGAGACAGGAAATAGATTTCCCCTGCCTCCTGCTTCCTGTTTCCTGTCTCCTTCCAACTCTAAGAAATAAGCTCTTCTGACCTCTCAGATCTCTGCTACACTTAACGATAATATGAACGAACTCATTAAATATAACACCGAAGGTGAGCTCGAGGTTGCGATCACCTGATTAAGGTCGTTAGCCTGTAGTTAACGCCTTCTCTCTCGAAGAGGAAAGTCACCCGATTTCCTCTCGAGATCATCCTCTCCACCTTTTTGAAATCCTTCAGATCTCTGATCTCATATCGGCCGATGGCGTAGATCCGGTCTCCGGTCTGTAAACCGGACCCCCACAGCGATCCGGATCGCTCCACCTTACACACAAATACCCCATCCTTGCCTTTCAGCCTGAAAACTTTGGCTATTCTTCTGTTCATCTCATGAACTTTCAGCCCGATGGGGGAGCTATAAGGTTTAGATATCAACGGCTCGGGTGTTAGCGTTAGTTTGATCTCTCTGCCCTGTCTGAGAAGGGTTATCGGATATCCCTCCCCTCCTTTAAGCAAGCGGGTTATATATCTCAGATCGTCCAGCGTTTTAACCTGGAAACCCGATATCTCCTTCAGAAGATCCATCCGCTTTATGCCCGCTTTTTGTGCGGGGCTTTTATCCTCCACGTTGGCGATCAGAACGCCTCGATCTTCGGAGATCCTGAGATGTCGGGCGATGTCAGGGGTCAGCTCCTGATACTCCATCCCCGTCCATGGCTCGATCACTACACCATCCTCGAGGAGCTTTTTCATGACCATCCTGGCGATGTTCGCTGGAATCGCAAATCCCACGCCCTGTCCTATCTCCGAGGATAAAAAGGCCACGTTTATACCCTCTACTCTCCCGCGGATGTCGATAAGGGGGCCTCCGCTGTTTCCGGGATTTATCGCAGCGTCGGTCTGTATCAGATCACGATAAGTCCTTTCACCGACGCGGATCGATCTATGTAGGGCGCTTATGACCCCGACGGTGACCGAGGGTGCGCCGAACGGGTTTCCTATAGCTATGGCCCACTCTCCGAGTTTGAGCTCATTTGAATCGCCCAGATCAGCTCCCTTGTCTTTTTCCCCCACCACCTTAAGCAGCGCTATATCGGTGGGATAATCCTCCCCCACCACTTCACACTCCATCTCCTTCGATTCCGCCGATATGAGCTTCACGTTCGCGGCGTCCTGGATGACATGTTGATTTGTAATCACATATCCTCCACCGATCATCACCCCCGAACCTAACCTATGCCTGGGTTGAGGTTCAAACGGGGTGAACAATTGATACCACGGGTTCAATTTGACCGGCCGGGCTGAGATGACGTTGAACACATAAGGTGAGACCTTCTCAACGGCGCGGACTATAGCGTTATCCTTGGAGTAGATCGCATTATCTGCAGCCAGAGTTGATGATGATAGGAGAATGAGGACAGAGATAACGGCTAATGCTTTAGATATGCTCATCTGACCACGAATGTCCAACATACATTCCCCATCCGCAGATTATTTATTGTCATCGCTCTTATTTCCCTTGAGTGTAGAGCGGTTATCACCGATAGGAGACAGGAAACGGGAGACAGGAAATAGATTTCCCCTGCCTCCTGCTTCCTGTTTCCTGTCTCCTTCCAACTCTGAGAAATAAACATTCCTGACCTCTCGGATCTCTGCTACACTTAACGACAATATGAGCGATTGTCATTGTTTGAATGACGACGAAGTCAAGTGACCTAATGACTACAAATGACTTTTAAGTAGGAGCGACCGATCGGTCGCCCCCACCCATGTATTTCGGTATGCTACGGCCTTCAGGGCCGGTTATTTTCTTCTGTTCGCCCTTCGAGCAGCCTGACGCATTTTTCTCTGGGCCTTCAGGAGTTTCTTGCGTCTCTGCTCGCTGGGTTTTTCGTACCGTTCCCGCCTTTTTATCTCCTTCAGGAGCTGTTCCTTATCACACAGTTTCTTGAAGCGGCTCAACGCCTTGTCGATCGATTCGCCCTTTTCAACCCTTACCAATGGCATCAGACTCTTAACCTCCTTGAAGAGAAAACATCTTACGAGACGGGCTTATTTTACCACATCTCGAATCAATGTCAAGAACCGAATTTCATCTTTTTTCTCAAGCGTTCGATCAGAGTTGCTAAGGGCAACCCCACGACGTTGAAGTAACATCCTTCGATCCTTTTGACGAAAGCTGCGGCTTTATCCTGAATTCCATACGCGCCCGCTTTGTCGAGCGGTATCCCGGTTTCAACATATTCGATTATCTCATCAGGGGAGAGCTCCCTGAAGGTCACGTAAGTACTTTCAACCCAGGATTCAACCTTCATAGAGGAGGCATCGACCAACGCAACACCGGTTATGACCCGATGGGTTTTGCCACTTAGGAGGGTTAGCATCCGAATAGCCTCTTGGGGTCCAGACGGCTTCCCCAAGATCCGCCCTTCAAGCACGACGATCGTATCCGCCCCTATAACGATCCCCTCTCCTACTTTTCGAGCTACATCTAAGGCCTTAGCGAGAGCGGCATTTAGCGCCCTCTGCTGCGGGGAATCTCCGGATATTTCATCCTCGTCTATATCACTTGGGATCACCTCGAATTCAAGCCCTATCTGTCTCAGGAGGTCCGCCCGTCGAGGTGATCCCGAAGCGAGGATAAGCCTATTACGAATCACTGTAACCCATTGGTTACTAAGTTGCTCAGACGTAACTTTATAGCCATACCCTTTAGGGTATGGCTTGCAGCTATCCTCTCCTTAAAGCTTATCGTTTGATATTACCCCAGAAAGTAGCCAGCTTCCCCTCCGGTTCTACTGCAGAGGGGATACCCTTCATTGCCTCCTCTATCTCTTCGGCACTTAAAGCGCGGTTAAAAATCGCAACCTCATCTATAATACCGTTAAAGAAGCATTCATCGGCCTTGCTTCTTTTCCCGATAGTAACCGGCGCTGTGTTTTCCGGCATTTTTCCCGCGTACTCCCACTCCTTAGCCAGTTCGCCATCGATATAGGCTTTAAAGATCTTCCCATCGTAGGTTCCGGCGATATGATGCCATTCACCCACCGGTGGAGCACTGGGAGAACAGCTATCCCTACCCTCGTTATCGTAGAACTGCCAGAAGATCACACCACCAGGGGTCTCGGTTAATTCATAGGGCAGGTCATTCGCAGCCCATCTTCCTTTGCTGACGATCGCCATCTCCCCACTAGCCCCCGGCCGCATGTTGGTCCAGGCCATAACCGTGATGGCGTCGGTGATCGATAGGCTGTCGCTATGGGGAATTTCCACATAATCGCTCCCGCCGAACGAAAGGGCGGTATTGATTTTACCGTCCTTCACCCACTTGGCACCATGGATGGTGCCGTTGTTGCCCATGCCAGATAGATCTTTCGCGATGGTGCCTGTTCCCTCATCAAAGGGAAGATATAGCACCAATCCCTCGCTGATCGTTGCCAGGGCACCTTGAGCTACGAGGAACATGGCGAACAACGTCATCAAGGAATAAAGCAACAGCTTACGCATCGCCTCTATCCCCCTGTTTTTGAGGTAAATTTATCATTTAGGATTTAAGTTCGGACCCCAAGCTCATGGCCCGAACGGGACAACAACAGTATATCCCCTGAGCGAATCTTTGTCAAGCATAAATTGCAGATCGAGTCATCCCCAGTTTGAGAGAAAAGCATGAAAACCAGCTATGAAGCGAGATATAGACAGGTAGGGAGGAACAGAATCGCTGAGAAGAGGGATTAGCGGTTGCCAAATCATCCCCTCAGAGGGTAAAATTCCCTTTGAAAAGCCCTGAAATGAGGATGGGAGGAAAGTGACATGAGATCTATCTTCAGGTTTTGGCTTCCCCTCGTTTTATCCTGCGTGATCATCGGATCGGCGCGGGCTGAGCTTCAGAGGGGGGAAAAACTGATTCCCTTTGCCCTCAAGTCGATGGATAATTCTGAGGTCACGCTTAAACTTGAAAAGACCAGGATAGTCGTAGTAAAAGAGTGGACTGAGGACGGTAAGAAGCAGACCCAGAAGATCTATCCCGACGCTGTGCTTGTGGATTTCTGGGCCACATGGTGTCCGCCATGTAGGCTGGCCGTGCCTCATATCCAGGATCTGCACGAGAGATACTTCGAGAAGCTCCTCAAAAAGGATGAGAAGGGGAAAAAGGAGATAAAGGGTGGGCTGGTGGTCATAGGTGTGGGCCTCGACAGGGGCGGTTCACGGGCGATTAAGCCGTTCGCCAAAAAGGCCAAACTCACGTATCTCCTGCTCGCCGATTCCGCCGAAAAGGATAAATCGGAGAAATTGATCACCGATGCCAGGGTGGCGGCATCGGCGTATAGGGTCATGGGTATCCCCACAACGTATCTCTTCGATTCGAAAGGAATAATCCGAGCTGTCCATGTGGGATTTGCCCCTGGCATGGAGGGCATGATCGAGAAGGAGATCAGAAAACTAGTCAAAAGCAAACCGTCGGGCAAATGAGCGATTTCTCCCCGCTTGATCTATCCAACGGCGGTCGGCGGACAGCCGACAGCGGACGCCACTTTCGGGCCAGATGGCTCTGGCTGCTCATACTGGTCATATCCGCCCTTGCCTTGGGAGCAGGGTTAATTTTGGGCGAAGCTGAGTTCGTGCTCGAAAGAGCGGTGAACGTATGCCTAAGCTGCATCGGCATAGGATAGGCCTTAGACGTATCGTGCAAATCCTGAGCCTGTTCCTGATAAACCCATACTTTTCGGGGCTCAGCTCCGGAGGGATCTATCAGGGCAGGCTCAAATATGTGTGTGTTCCGGTTTTGAACTGCTACTCCTGTCCGCTGGCGGTCTTCGCATGTCCCCTGGGGGCGCTTCAGAATTTCTTCGCTTACATGAGAGCCAATATCTCCCTCGGCCTTTACCAGTCCGGCCTTTACGTGCTTGGTTTTTTGGGCATCATCGGGGCGATATTCGGCCGGGCCACCTGTGGTTGGATCTGCCCTTTTGGCTTGTTGCAGGATTGGGCCTATAGGTTGAAAACCCCGAAGTTTAAGGTTCCCCGTCCTTTGAGGTACGTCAAGTACGCCGCCTTGGCGTTGACCATCTTCATCCTGCCTGCCCTTCTGCTGGACGAATTCGGCTACGGTCAGGTATGGTTCTGCAAGTGGATATGTCCGGCGGGGACGCTCGAGGCCGGCATCCCGCTGGTGAGCCTGAACGCAGGCTACAGGGAGGCGATCGGTACGCAGTTTTGGGTGAAGATCGCCATACTGGTCAGCTTCATTATCTGGATGATCTTCAGCAGGAGACCCTTCTGTCAGACGCTCTGCCCACTGGGGGCGATATTCTCATTTTTCAACGGAATCAGCCTCCTCAGGCTGAGCGTCGATGAGGAAGTGTGTGTCAAATGTGATAACTGCTATAGGGCCTGTCCTATGGATCTGAAGGTATATGAGGATGCGAACGATCCGAACTGTATCAGATGCCTCAGATGCAAGGGGGTTTGCCCTGTGAAGGCGGTGAGATGGGGATGGATAAATCGATCGGAGGAGGGATATGAAAGGGGATAAAGGATATGCCGATATCTTAGCCGAGCATAGGATCTCATGGATGGAAAGTCGGGAGCTGCGGGATCGCTTCCCACGCCTGGTCGGACGTAACGCCCGATTGGGCTATCACGGCCGCGGCGGCAGCTACAGGGTTCGAATCCTGAAGACCGATAAGGGCGCTATCGGCTGGGGGATGTCACATGTCCCCGATGAGCAGGTCCGTCGGTTCCTCGGCGCGAGGGTATCCGATCTGTTCGATCCGGAGACGGGCACGTCCGATGAGGCGTTGGCGTTGGATATTCCACTGCATGATCTGGCGGGCCACATCCTGAATCTGCCCGTATATGTCCTGCTGGGAGCGAAAGGGACAAATCGCGTTCCCATCTACAGCGGGGCGATCTATTTCGACGATCTGGACCCGGAGGATAACCCGCGCGGGATCGAGGCCGTGCTGGATGAATGTCGGCATGATTATCGGCTCGGCTATCGCGCCTTCAAGCTGAAGATAGGCAGGGGATTCAGATGGATGCCTCGAAAGGAAGGGATAGAAAGGGATATCGCCGTGACGCGCTCGGTGCGGGAGGAGTTCCCCGACTGCCGAATATTAGTCGATGCCAATGACGGATACACCGTTCAGGATATGATCCGATATCTAGATGCCGTAGTGGATTGTGATCTTTTCTGGATCGAGGAGCCGTTCCCCGAAAACCGCGAGGACCTTCTGCGGTTAAAGGAGCATATGGACAAGATCGGTTGCCGCGCCCTAATAGCCGATGGCGAGGCGCGAACGGAACGGGCCGAGGAATTCTGGCGATATGGCGGCTACTCGCCCGGACATATCGAAAGGCTGTTCTCCCTCGCCGAGGAGGGATTGGTGGACGTCTTCCTGATGGATTTGGGCACGGTCGGGTTCACGAACTGGCGGCGCATCATGCCCGAGTTAGAACGAGCAGGCGTTAAAGCATCGCCGCATACCTGGGGGTGGATACCTCGACCATACTATGCCGCACAGTTAGCAGCAGGCGTGGGTAATGTGATCATCGTGGAGGGCATCCCCGGTCGAACGGAAGGCGTGGATTATTCGGCCTACGAATTCGCCGAAGGAGATATGTTGATCCCCAACCTGCCCGGGTTCGGAATCGCGTTGAATTCAGTTGACACCCAACCGATATGATGGTATCTTTATGATGTCATGAGTGGGAAGATAGATGATACCCTTCTTCTCAAAAGTGAGATAATCAGATTTCTCAGAGAGCTCAGCCAGCAGGAGGATCTGACGACATTCCGGCTTGAGAGAGAGCTGGATAAGCTCCTCAATTCTGACGACAGAGCTGTCCCCCTGCTTTTGAACATCTTCTCCAGGTGTAAGGATCCGGTTCTGCTCGATATGATAGCCTATGCCCTTGAGTATCTGGACGACGAATCCATCGTCGATCCCCTGTTCGATATGCTTCTGAACCCGAAGACGACGAAGGAGGCCAAGCTCAGGATCATCTCCGTGCTGGGCAAATACGGATATGAGGACCTCTCGGCTGAGCTTGAGGGAGTTGCCCCCGAGCTCTCAAGGGAGCTGGATGAGCTTGCCGAAGCGAACTTCAACGAACTGATGGGCATGGCTGAGAGCGATGATGAGGTGTTGAGCCTTTTGATGGATGAGATCGACGGGTTACCCAGGGAGGCGAAGCTGGATTACATACTCTATCTGAGAGACTTGGGCGCTCCGAGGGTGATCAGGGTGTTGGAGATGCTCGGCTTAACCATCGGCGATGATGTGATAGCGGAGGAGGCAATAAGGGCGATTTCGAGCATTAAAAGCTCCAAATCCATATCCGCCCTGAGGAGAGTCGCCCGGCGTACGATCTATCCGCATCTGAAATCCCTGGCGGAGAGAGGCGCCCGCAAGCTGATGCTTATGGGCGTGCCCCAGCCCGTCGAAAGTTCCCCCAAGTCAGGCGCTATACCCCTGATCGTCCTGACCCCCATAGACGGTAACGGCGATAGGATCATATGGGTCTGCAGATCCTCCGAAGAGCAGGATAAGATTCGATTCAGCGGATTCACCATCAACACCGATATGGGATTGAAGGAATGCTACGGGAGATCGAACCTTAAAGGATACTACTTCTTCTTTGCATATGATGATCTGAGGAAGAAGACGAATCCGATTGAGGTCCCCACCGATTATGCCCTCAGGATCCTTAAGGATGCTTTACACAGGAACCTGGAATCCGGCGCTCACATCCCGTACAGGTTCGCCGTATGGTCGCAGGTTTTCGATGAGGTCGATCTGACGCCGGAGAGATACGAGATAGATTGGAGAGGTAGACTTGGAGATATAGATGAGGAGGAGCTTTTCACGAAGACCGACCTGCTCTTCTATAGATCGGAATTTCGGGATTGGTATGATCATTCCCCCAAAGCCATGGAATACTATATGAAGGCCTCCGGTTTGGAACCCGGTGAGGAACTGAGCTCGCTCATCAGGCGATACGCGCTTGAGGTGTTTGAGCCGAGGCGGGAATCGATCCGAAGGAGCCTTGAGCTTATGGCCGATTTCTTCTGGCTGGAGGAGCAGAGAAGGCGAGAGGCCGCTCTCGCCTTTGTGGCCGCTTTGAAGCTAGGGGATAGAAAACTGCCGATCCATAAGCACCCCTTCGTCGCCAAGATGATAGAGCTCAGCTTCCATATGGCCGGCATGGTTTTTAGAAGGAGAGGAAACTCAGAAAAAGGATAAAGCAAGGAGGTTATCGTGGACAAAGTTAAGATCGGGTTCATAGGTGTCGGCGGCATAGCCGGCGCCCACCTGAATATACTGGCCAAAATGGAGGACGTCGAGATAAAGGCCCTCTGTGATATAAACCCTCAGACTCTGGGGAGACGAGGCCAGGAGTTCGGCGTCGAGTCGCTCTATGAGAATTTCAGGGAGATGATCGACAAAGAGGAGCTTGACGCCGTCTACATATGTGTCCCCCCCTTCGCCCATGCCGATATCGAGGAGAAGGTGGCCGAGAGGGGATTACATATGTTCATCGAGAAACCGGTCGAGCTACACATGGAAAACGCTATCCGTAAGGAGGAGGCGATAAGAAAGGCCGGGGTTATCTGCTCGGTGGGATACTGCGCCAGATACCTGGACATCTCGGACAAGGTCAAGGAGCTTTTGAGGGATAAGGTCGTCGAGCTTGCCCTGGGCTACTTCATGGGAGGAGCCCCGGGGAGATGGTGGATACAGAAGGATAAATCGGGCGGCCAGCTCGTCGAACAGACCACACATATGGTGGACATAGCCAGATTCTTCCTAGGGGATGTCCAGGCGGTCAACGGAGCCTTCGTCGCTCTGACGAAGCCATCCCCCGATTACACGATAGATAACGCCAGCATAGTGACGCTTTATTTTAAGAGCGGCGCCATAGGCTCAATCACATCCGCATGCATGCTCTCCCAAGGATATAAGACGGGACTCGATATGTTCGCCAGGGATTACATCCTCGAGTTCACCTATGGCAACCTCCGGATAAGAACCCCTCAGGGCACCGAGGAGATAAAGGCAGGCGTCAACATGTATCACGAGGAGGATAAAGCTTTTATAGATGCCGTGAAAAGCGGCGACCGCTCGCTGATCCGATCACCCTATGCGGACGCGGTCAAAACGTTGGAGATCACCCTAGCAGCGGAGGTTTCGGCGAGGGAGAAAAGGGTTGTCGAGATGAAATTTCAAGCGTGAGGACGGGCTATGAGCCCGTCCCACCCTCATCGGACGGCGGAAAAAGCTTATCCAGCAGATCATATCTGATCCTGTAAAGCGAGAGCCCTCCCTTCCTATAGACCAGCTCCAGTCCCGGAACCTTCCCCTCCACCAGAGGTTTTAGCGTCGGCCGGATGTTAAGCTGCGGTATTATGTGCGTGACCTTGTAGAACCTCATCACATCGACGATATCCTTCAGATCAGCCCTCGGGATCTGAATCGCCTTCTGTTCCGTATAGTAGTGCAGCTCCCATGGATTGCGGGTCATCGTTATCGCCCCCGGCGCGTTCTCCCTCAGCCACTTGGCGACATCCATCCAATCGACTCCGCCCTCACGGTATGGGTATCCTCCGCTCCTGTAGCTCTGATAGATCTCCTGCGAGTTATGCCACAGCAGTGGGAATATGCCGATAAGGAGGATCAGTGAAGCGATCCAGGCAAACCTCTTGGGGATCGGCAAGCTCACAAATCGGTGAGCCGTCCATAAACCGGTGACTGTGACGAGAGGGACGAATGGGAAGGATAGCCTGTCTATCGGGCTCCAACAGAGGGAGAGGAAGGTCATCAGCGCGCCTGATGGGATCAGAAAGGCGATAAGCCTCGGCTCAAACCAACGTCTCAGAAACCCCGATACGATCCTCCCAACCACCTTAAGCCGAACCATCGCCCCTGAAGAGGCTATCACCTTCGATCTCATCAACGCGGGCGATATCAGTCTCCTTAGTACCTTCACCTCCATCAGATACAGGGCTGAGAGGGCGAAGAGGATAAAGCCCACAAGAGCGGGGAGCCCCGTATAGTACGTCCTGAACTCGCTCCACTTCAGATCGCCCCATCCTCTTCCCTCGTCGAAGAAGCTCCACCACAGATACCGTTTGTAAAACTCGGCCGTCTTATTCATTACAACGTTCAACCCCTTTTTGAACTTCCAGGTTATGTTGGGCAGGTTCCCGTCCTTATAGAGCGAG